>NZ_JAKGAW010000049.1:0-33079 GCF_021532475.1 Pseudoalteromonas sp. APAL1
GCCCGTGCCATCAAAGTTGAAAATCAGCGTTTTAGCGTTCATAGCGTCATTCCTTTAGTGGTTTGTCATAACATACAGAGCATTTATTAAAATTAGAAGACAAATTCATAGCGCGATAAAAAAATACGGGCTTTGTTCTGACAAAGCCCGTATTTTTTTATCGTTATTTATTAACTTACTCTCGCTATGGTGTGCCTTTGTAATATGCTGAGTAATACCTCGTAATCTTTTTCGATATCGATTAGCTTATGTTGGATATCTTTAAGGTTATTTCCTTTGCTAGCAGCGAGTACTTCTAACTCTGTAAAATGCTGATGTAATTTAGTGGCGCCAACGTCACCACAGGTGCCTTTTAGGGCATGGCTTATTGTGGCAATACCGTGATAATCTTGCTCTTTAATTACTGTGATTAGCTGCGTTATTTTTTCATTAGAACTGTCTAAAAACATCTTGCATACTTTATTAAGAAGCACTTCGTTATTCATCAACCGGGCAAGGGCAGCTTCTTTGTTCCAATGAATTTTTTCGTCGGTAATTAGCTCGCTATGTTCTGGTGCTGAGGTAACTTGCGCCTGATTTTCGGGTGCTTTGTTCTTCGAGTTTGGCTGTTTAGGAAACACTGATGATATCCATTTTGCTGTTGTCATGATTAATTTATCAGCACTAATGGGTTTAGTTATGTAGTCGTTCATTCCTGCATTTAGACATTTACTACGTTCCCCCAACATTGCATTTGCCGTCATAGCAATAATCGGTATATTAATATGATGCTCTCCTGCAGCTCCATTCCTAATTTCTGTGGCGGCATCATAGCCATTTAATACGGGCATTTGGCAGTCCATCAACACACAGTGAAAAGGATCATTTACATCTGTATTTGCCAAAATATCTACAGCTTGTCTGCCGTTTGAAGCCACTTCAAAGCGAAGTGAAAGACTTGTCAAAGTACCTTTAGCAACTGCTGCGTTTATCTCGTTATCATCGACTATAAGTACTTTTGCACCTTCGACGCTGGCGTCAATGTGTGTTTGCGCATCGCTATCTCGACGTTTTTGGTTTTGCACACTCAGATCTTGTGCAACTCGTTCATCGGCGAGTTTTAGTAAAAACTCAGAAATAAGCACTGGTTTAGATAGTCGTGTGAAAGAGCAAAATCTTGCCTGAGGGGGTGGTTCTGTAGGATTTATTAGCACAACTAATTTAAATGGTAATGAGCTTGAACATTCATTTTCACAATAACTATCTAACTTAGCTAATAGTGGGTTTCCGGGTTCTAAAATAAGGGTTTCGAAAGGCATACTCTTAGTGAGTTCAAAGTCTTCAATGTCAATATTGGATAGTTCTCCGCCATACACGTTTATGAGTTTGGCCATGCTACTTTCGAGCTCTGGGTGCTTAACAAAAAGTGCAAATGTTTTGCCACTTAAACGCTGATTGCTAGGGGATTTTTGAACGTCATTAATTTTTAAGCGAATCGAAAACTCAAATGTACTACCTAGTCCTTCGATTGACTCAAAACTTATTTCGCCATCGAGTAAATTGGCAAGTTGCTTACAGATTGAAAGCCCAAGCCCCGAACCGCCATATTGTGATGCAATGGTGCTATCTGCTTGGGTAAATGCATTAAATAACTTGCTTTGATGTTCGTCAGGAATACCTGAGCCTGAGTCTTTAATAGTACATGTTAATACGGCTGTGTTTGTATCAATGGTACGGGTGTATGCTGAAAACTTAACATACCCAGTTTTGGTAAACTTAATCGCGTTATTAATAAGGTTGGTTAGTACTTGTGAATAGCGATGAGGGTCAGTGACGATAGAATTAAATTCTACATCGGCGATGTCTAATATAAATTCTAAGTTTTTCTCTTGTGCTTTAACGGCCATGCTGCCAGCTAAGCTTTCAAAAAACTTAATAGGATTAAACGCTTTTTTATCAAGGTCTAACTTGCCTGCTTCAATTTTAGATAGATCGAGAATATCGTTTATCAACACGTTGAGGTTATTCACACTTACCTCAGTCATTGCTAAGTAATGCCTTTGTTGATTACTAAGTGATTCGCGTTTAATTAAATTCAGAGTACCAATAATACCATTTAATGGTGTACGCATTTCATGGCTGATATTAGAGATAAAGGCGCTTTTAACTTGGCTGGCTTTTTCAAGTTGTGCGGTTCTTTTTGCAACTTTAACTTCGAGCTCATTGTTAGCTTGCTTTATTTTGTTACTAGCTTCTTTTTCGAGAGTGTTATCTCGAATAATAATTGCTGTGCCGCATTGCTGTTGATGCTCGTTAATAATGGCAGAAAATGCGACTGTTAAGTGACAGCTAGTCTGTGACTGAGGTGTAAAATCAATGTCAATTTCATATCGCTTGCGACTATCTCTTAACTCGGTACATACCTTTTGTATATCGATATTTGGCAAAAGTTTAAGTGTATTAATGTCAGTGCCGAGTACTTGCTCTCGTTGAAAGCTAAATAAATTTGTTGCTGCTTTATTCCAGCTGGTAACAACCCCTTTGTTGTTTATGCTAATGATTGCATCTTTAGAGCCACTAATTATAGCGGATGATACGGCTCTTGCCTGAGCAAGCTCTTGATTGCGCTTGAGGTTTCGATAAAAAAACACCAACATAAAAAGCAAAAATAGTGAAACACCAAGAAAGAAAACATACGTACTGATCCGTCGCTCGAGGCGGATTTTTGCAATGTCGTCATGGGAGAGTAAGATATGAGATGTTATAAAGCCTGATTCAGTATCACCTGAAAGTGGGATTCTGCGACTGAGCACTTCACTCTTTTTATTATTATCATAGGTAGCGTTAATACTCACTAAGCCACCGAGGTTTTCAGTATTAGTTTGATAAGTGGTATCCCAGCGATTCGAAGGTGCAAGATCTCGGCTAAAGTTAAAACGTTGATCTGGATGTATAAGAAAGTAACCTTCATTATCTGTGAGAATTAAGCTGTGAGGAGTTTGAACAAGCTCAGACAGAGAGTTAAACAGAATTTGGGTATTTACATTGGCTATAATAAAACCAAAACGTTGCATGTTTTCATCAAAAATAGGTAAAGCAAGTCGCAACATTGGTTTGTATGGAAACTCAAGCTTACCGTATTCACGGTTTAAGGTAATGGCAGATAGGTACATATCACCCAAAGAAAGCTGCGCACTTTGCTGATAGTAATCACGACTACTTTTATTCTGTAGTTGGTTGATCGCTTTTACGACGATGCCACCGGCTGCTCTATCAACACGAATCAATTCTTGGCCGGCATCTTGAGTACTGATAACCCGTAATTGCTCAAACTCAGAGTTTGCCTGTATGAAAGCAACAAAGATTGTTTCAAGTCGTTTTCTCCATTGTGCAGTTGTCGTGTTGTCGAGGGGGTCATTGCCATTATTTGCCGCTGCTCGTGCGAGTCCTGCAATAGGCGGTGTGGAGTATAGGAAATGTAAGTCATTTTTGTATTTACTGATATTTTCTTGGACTTGAAGGGTCACTGTACTACTTGAATCCTCAAGACGTGATTTAATCGAAGTAGTTAGCTCTTTTTCTAATTGTTGTTCAAATACAAAAATAGCTAAACACAACACCGTCATAATAAATAAAAAAGCCCAATAAAATTGATGACGACTTTCTGAATATTGATGAGAAGTTTTACGCACAAAGTTGTATGACATCATCTTAATCTTAGTTGGAAGGTGTTATTTTCGATTACATTGAGATTAGGCAATGATTGATATTTCAGCAAGTAGGCAAACGCTGCAGTTTCTGCCTCGATGTTTGGCTTGATACAGTGCTTTGTCAGCACATTTTATCAATTGTTCAGAATCTAAGTTTTCGTGCCCCTGCAAGGTAGCGCTGCCAATACTTATAGACACCGTTGTCGCTTCTGGGTTTGGGTGGGTGATATTTAACGCTTTGACATTAGCTAATAGTTTATGAGCTATATACTGAGCCCCTTGGATATCAGTATCTGGTAATACACATAAGAACTCTTCACCACCAAAACGCACAGTGGTGTCGGTTGAGCGGTTAACACTTCTTTTAATTTCTTGAGCGACTAACTTTAAACACTCATCACCTTGTTGGTGGCCGAAAGTGTCGTTGTATTCTTTAAACCAATCGATATCGATCATTAACACCGAAAGAGGATTATCATAACGTTTTGCTAAACGAATATTTTGCTCAAGTGTACTTTTTAAGTAGCGTCGGTTATTTAACCCTGTGAGGCTGTCTTGTTCGCACATTGTTTTTAGTAGGTCAGCTTGCTTTTTGATGGTTAAGTGAACATTAACTTTATTCAATAAGATATTGCCGTATACGGGCTTAGAGACAAAATCAACACCGCCCACTTGCCAGCATTTATCCTGAGCTTCAAGATCCATGATAGAGGTAATAAAAATAACCGGGATATGACTGTACTGAGAGTGTGCTTTTAACTGCTTACATACATCTAAACCATTTGTGTTGCCTAGATTAACATCTAAGAGGATTAAATCAGGAGAGTGAGACTCGCACATGGGCAAAACACTCTCACCGCAATCGGCGGTGAGAGTTTTAAAATGCGGAGCAAGTAAACTTTCAATCACTGTTGTATTAATTGGTTCGTCATCAACTATTAAAATAACAGACTCATCAAGTTTTAAATCGTTGGCTGCCAAAGGTTGCAAAATGATTCCTCTAGTTGTTGTATAAAGCGTAGCCGCATTTTTTAAATTCCTATAGTTAAAGGTGCTAAAAAATAATTTTAATTGGCGATGGCAATAATAAAGGACTAGAGTTTTCTTAATGATTTTAAAAGAGGCGACGGAAGTGCTTTTTACTCATCAAGAGAACAAACCCAGTAAAATTATGGTTGTTGATGACGAGCCAACAAGCTTAATGATTATGTTAGAGGCTTTAAACAACCTTGGTGAGATTGAATGTGTCGATAATGGCGCTGAGGCGCTTAAAAAAGCGGTTTTATTTCAACCAGATGTTATTTTACTTGATATTGAAATGCCAGATATGGATGGCTTTGAGGTTTGTAGACAGCTTAAAAACAACCCTATCACCCAATCAATTAGTGTCATATTTGTAACTTCACACAATGGACAAAAATTTGAATACCAGAGTTTTGCAAGCGGTGGTATCGATTTAATCATTAAACCTGTCGATTTAACTATTTGTCGTTTAAGAGTACAAAATCAATTAAAAATCAAACATCAAGAAAGACAAATTCTTGCAGCAAAAAATGATATTTCAACATTGGTTGAGCAAGTTCCTGTGTATATATCTTACTGGTCAAAAACAGAAGAAAATTTATTTAGTAATGATGAAACCGCCCATTGGTTTGCAAAAAGCAGTGAGCAAATGCTTGGTTGTTTCGCTAAAGATGTATTACCTGAAAAGCTGTATGAGGCTTTTCATCGTTGTATAACTGAAGGCATAGAGCAAGAAGTTTTAAATATACAGTTGCCCAGTCCTCGTAATAGGATTGAATATGTTAGAGCGCAAATAAATTTAAAAGTAATAGAGCAAGAGGTTACTGGTGTCATTCTTACTCTTTCGGACATCACCTCTATTACCAATACAAAAAAACAGCTATCGAATGAATCAGAACGTCTACGAGTTATGCTCAATTCGATTGGTGATGCAGTGATTGCCACGGACAACAACGCAATAATTAACTTTATGAACCCCATTGCAGAGCGTTTGACGGGATGGCATGCCGATGACGCAAAAGGCAGGCATATTGAAGAAGTTATGAACCTGGTTGATGCGTCATCAAATACACGCTTAGTGAATCCTATTTTAGTTGCTTTAAAAGAGCATCGTATTGTTGCAATGGCCCTTAATAGCCAATTGGTTGGTTTTGATGGCCGTGTTCATCGCGTTGAAGATTCTGCAGCTCCTATTCGTGATATTGAAAACAACATTATTGGTGGCATCATCGTTTTTCATGATGTCAGTGAGTCGGTAGCAATGGCAGTAAAAATGACCCACTTGGCAAATCATGATTTATTGACAGATTTGCCTAACCGAGTTTTGCTACATGATAGGGTGGTTCATGCGTGTAAAGTCGCCTCAAGCATGAAAAAAAGTGTGGCTTTGATGTTGATAGATATCGACCACTTTAAATATTTAAATGACACATTAGGGCATCATAAAGGCGATTTGATTATAAAGCATGTTGCCAATCGGCTAGAGTCATTGCTTGATTTAAATACTACACTCGCACGTATTGGTGGCGATGAGTTTGTGGTGCTGATCCCCGATGTAAAATCGACAAGTAACGTAGATAGTATTGCTCTAGAAATTATAAATACGATGGCAATGCCTTTTCGCATTGATGGCCAAGATTATAACTTGTCTGTGAGTGTTGGTGTGAGTATGAATCCAAACGACTCATCTACCGCAGAAGAGCTTATGACTCATGCAGACGCTGCTATGTACAGAGCAAAAGAACAAGGGCGAAACCGGTTTTGTTATTACTCTGACGACTTAGAACATCAATTTAAGCAGCGTCAAAGCATTGAAAAGCTATTAAGAAATGCAATTGAACACGAAGAGATAGACGTTTATTACCAACCCAAGCTGGCTCTTGCCAGTGGGGAAATTGTAGGCGTAGAGGCTTTAGTACGTTTACGGGATGAGAATAATAACCTTGTCTCGCCACTGGATTTTATTCCGCTTGCCGAAGAAACGGGCTTAATTCATGCGTTAGGGTTATCGGTTTTAAAACAAAGTTGTGCTGCAGCCAAAGATTGGGCTGATAAAGGCTATAAAATAAAAGTAGCGGTAAATATTGCCGCGAAACAATTTACTGACAAAAACTTTTGCAATACTGTTGCTCAAACACTCCAAGAGACAGGGCTTCCAAGTGAGTTGTTAGAGTTAGAGGTAACAGAAAGCGCACTGATGCATGATTTCGAAGAAATCAAAAGTATGTTGAATAACCTAGCTTCGTTGGGGTTAGCGATTGCTATTGATGACTTTGGTACAGGTTATTCAAGTTTGTCATATTTAAAACTGTTTCCGGTGGATGTGTTAAAAATTGATCAGTCATTTATTCGCGATATGCTCACTGATACGCAAAGTATGGATATTGTTAGAACCATTACAAGCTTAGCGCATACTCTAAATTTACAGATTGTAGCGGAAGGAATCGAAGAAAAAGCACATTTAGAGAGTTTAATTGAATTAGGCTGTGAGCTTGGGCAAGGGTATTATTTTTATAAACCAATGCCCAAAGAAGCGTTTGATGCGTTGTTAAATTAAGCCATAGTATGACTGTACAAAATACCGCAGCCAATTAACACTAGAGCTATACCACCAATCGCTTCAGCTTTTTTACCAACCCAGCCACTGATAACATTGCCAAGTAATGAACCAATAGTGACCATTATCGTTGTTGCAAGGCCAATCATGGCGGCTGCTAAGTAAATGTTTACTTTCATGAATGCGAGGCTGATACCCACTGTCATAGCATCAATACTAGTACCAACAGCAGTAAGTAAGGTGGCCATTAACGAGCGTTTATTTGTTGCTGTTAATGTATCGTCTTCATCGTCATCTTCTTTACGGCTTTCAAGCAACATATGAACACCTAGGCCTACCAATAGCACAAAAGCAATCCAGTGATCATAGGCTTCAACATATTCAGCACCTGCACTGCCAATTAGCCAGCCGATAACAGGGGCAATGGCCTCAATACAGCCGAAGATCAAACCCAATTTAATCGCACTTAAAACGCGCGGGCTTTTTAGTGTACTGCCTTTAGTGATTGATGCGGCAAATGCATCGGTAGACATAGCAAGAGATAATACACTCAGAGTAACAATGTTCAATTTTTGCGTCCCACAAAAAGTGCGTATTATACGCACTAGAACTTTAAACAGATAGGTTAATTTTTGTTTTTAGGGCTCTGTATTGAACTTATAAAGCGCTATATTGATAGTTATTCATGAGTGTACCTTCAGCAGGTGTGAGTTTTGGCTCAAGTTGAATAAGCGCTTCATAGACGCTTGGAGCGAGTTCTTTGAGTCGTTGTACCCGGCTAAAATGATTTTGCTCGAAATGGTTAACGAGCTTGAGTGTATTTGGCATATAGTCAACAAGAGTTTGCGTGTTATAACTTTGCTCAAGTGCTTGATCGAGAATATCTAATCCTGGTTTTGAAAAGTCGTGGGGTACTCCCAATTTGATTAAAAACTCAATTGCTTTATTTGAGTGATCAGTCGCATAAAAATACATATCCATGTCAAATGTATCTGTTAACGAAAAATCAAAACCATTTTCGGCTAATGATTGCCAATCTGATAGTGGAAGATTCTTCAGTAAGTAAAGGGCGCTTGGTGGAGTTGGATTAGCTCTGCTTTGCCAAATAGCGTTCATTTGTTCGATATTTTCTAAGGTTTTTGCAAGCAGTAAATTCGTTTGGTGCGTGCTGAGTTTGGCACCCTGCGTAATAGTTGCGAGGGCATTAAAGTCGTTATTGTTAATTGCTTCTTTAAAGGCATCTGGTTGATAAGGGGTTTGTTGCCTTAAATCACGAAAATGCATGAGATGCCAGTAATGAACAAGCATGGGGTCAATCTCTTGCAACATGTCAGCGGTCAATGGGCCTTGGCGCGCTTCGAGTTGTGTTAATTCATCCATTGCTTGTGAGCGGGTTTTAATCGCTTCTAAATTACTTAAATCTTGTTCTACCTGTTGGCACGTTTCATCAGCGGGTTTAAATTGTTGCTTTTGCTTTTCGTAGGCACGCAGCGAGTCAGAAATAGCAGAATCATCTTTGCTTTGATGCTTGAAGGCTGCTTTGTTTGCAATCAGGGGAATATCGCTTAATTCATCAAATGCTTTTGCGGCAAATTGCTCACCTACGAACAATAAGCTGTTTGGTAAAAATGATGACTTAAACATCAACAAGCGATCTTCTGATGTGCCTCTCACATGCTCGCCATGGGCTTTGTAGCCTTTATCCTTAAGGTACTTTAATGTCTCTCGGTGTTTGTTTTCAATAGGTTGTACTTGACTGTTTGAGCTACCTTTTAAGTTAACAAGAGCGATATCCATCGCCGTGAATACATCGGGCAGATTGGTTGGCTCAATACCGCGCTCATTCAAAAGCTCTAATATCGGCACGTTGAACTCACTGACTGCAACATCAGCCAGATTTAAATAGAGCTGCTCATGAATAAAATTATCACTCATGGCTGTTGGTACACCGCTTAACTGTGCCGTTTGCGCTATTAATGCTGTTATATACGTATTGGGTAAGTTGCTTTTTATGGCAATGGCTATGTCATTTATCGTAAAGTCTTTTGTCGATATGGCATTTTCAAATTCTGTCTCAGTTAAACTATGCGCGTTTAGAATAAATAAGATTGACGGCGAAATAAGTGCCGATGGACCTAGTTGAAAAGGTGATTTTAAATACGTATTAAAGTTATCAGTGTTATCTAATAATTTGTATAGCGCTGTTTTATTTACTTGCTCTGGGAGTGGTACGTCGAACATGATTGAACGGGTATTCATGTTCAGAGACTCAGCATTAGATGTTAATTTTTTAACAGTGTCGGCATCAAAATAATCAACAATCTCAAGTCCTTGCCAGTTTTTTAATATACTTATTGAGTCTGCATACTGAAACTGCTCTTTGGCATTACTTTTAATTGCGTTTATCAGTAAGGACTCAAATGAGCGATAAGATATTTTGGTTAGTTCTGAATAACTTAAAATTTCTGAGAGGGGTAAACCGTCTTTGAGTGCTTGCTTAAGAGCAGCATCAATTTGGCTATGATCAGTGGCCGCTTGCGTGGCTTTTATACTTTGTTGCTCACACTCAAGCTTTGCAAGTCGTAACTTTTTTAGAGCTGATGCTTTGCTGGTGTTTTGTTTATTTACATCTTCAGTTACAGAGCTCAGGCTAGCAACATTATTAGTGTGTATGGGCAATTTAGCAGTAACTGTCTCGCTTTGGGTCTGTTTATCAAAGTACAGGTAGGTTCCTACTGCACAAAGGCCTATAAATACTGTGAGTGAAATACCTTTTTTCATATTCAATCCATGGACTTAACTTGCAGAAATTGTATGGCTTTATATTGTGCTGTCAATGACTTAGGGACGAAGAGCATAAATAGCCGACAAACAACTGATTTGTCGGCTATGTTTTGCACTGTAGCCTAATGCAGTTTCATTTTTGGCCTAACAACGCGCAGTACTTTTTCGCTGATCCACAATGCAAAGGTTTTTGCGCTGCCATGAATGGCACGTTGATGCATACGATAGAGCGAAATATACATAAATCGCGCTATTTTACCCTCTATAAAAAAGCTATTACTGGTTAGGTTGCCCATTAAACTACCTACCGTGCTGTAGCGTGACAAATTAACTAAAGAGCCATGATCACTGTAGGTAAAGGCACTGAGTGGCTGATTTTTGAGTGTGGCTATTAGGTTTTTTTCAACACATTGTGCCATTTGATGGGCCGATTGCGCTCTTGGGGGCACTTGTGTGCCATCTTCTAGGGTAAATGCGCAGCAATCGCCAATTACAAAAATGTCGTCGTTAACACTACTTTGCAGGTATTGATTCACCTTAATTTGATTATTGCGGGTGAGTTCAAAAATACCAATGTCTTTAATGAAATCAGGGGCTTTTACGCCTGCAGCCCAAACCATGATATCGGCTTTAATATGTTCATCGTTTTTAGTGATAAAGCTGTTTTCTGTGGCTTCTTTTACTTGCGTGCCTTCGCGTACTGTTACTCCTAACTTAACCAGCTCACGTTTAGCCGAATTTGCAATGCGCTCGGGTAAAGCGGGTAAAATTCGCGGCCCCGCTTCAATTAAATCAATGTGTAAGCGTTTAGCAGTCATTTTGTTAAGGCCATACATTTTTAGCATGTCTGACACATGATAAAGCTCTGCCGACAGCTCAACCCCGGTTGCACCACCGCCGACTATAGCAATGGTTAAAGAATGCTGTGGATCATCATCTTGATGTAAACGGGTGAAGTTATCGAGTAGGGCATGCTGAAAGCGTTCAGCTTGTTGATTTGAATCAAGGTAGAAACAATGCTTGTTAACGCCTGGGGTATTAAAGTCGTTACTGACACTGCCTATAGCAAGTACTAGGTAGTCATAACTCACTTGGCGCTCAGGTAAAATGCGGTGGCCGAGCTCGTCTTTTAACTCGCTTAAAGTAATGGTTTTGTTGGTTTGATCTAAGTGGCAAAAGCTGCCAAGTTGAAAATTATAATGATGTTTTGCTGCATGCGCTGAGTATACAACGCCGTCTAAATCGGCATCAATCGAGCCCGTCGCTACTTCATGAAGTAACGGCTTCCAAATATGGCTGCGGTTTTTATCGATTAAAAGTATCTCTGCTTGGCGTTTTTTCCCGAGTTTGTGTCCTAATTGTGTTGCCAGTTCTAAGCCACCAGCGCCACCACCGACTATCACGATTTTAGGAGGTTGGTTAATCATTACGTTGCCCTCAAAAGTATAATACCTAAACACTCTTGCGAAAAAGCGCTTAGGTATTGCAAATCCATCCATCAATACCCCATGGCAACCCACCCATTGTGCGCCTTTTTGATGGTTTTGTCAGTACCCATTAAGAACAATGTAGTTAACTTAGTTATATGAATGACCTTGGGAGATTGAGCCAAACACGTTAGTATGGCTAATTCGCAGTAAGAGACCTATCATTACCTGAAAAAGGGAATGACAGTGAGGGATCAGGATGACTACACCACTACACACTTCGTTGAATCAATACTTTGGCTTTAATGAATTTCGCCAAGGTCAGCAACAAACCATTGAGCAGTTATTAAATCAGCAATCGTCGTTGGCAATTTTTCCAACTGGCTCGGGTAAATCTTTGTGCTATCAATTAAGTGCATTGCACTTACCTAACTTGACCTTAGTGGTATCGCCATTATTGGCACTGATGAAAGATCAAATTAGCTTTTTAAATAGCAAAGGTATTTACGCGGCAAGCCTTGATTCAAGCCAAACCAGTGAGCAAAGTCATACGGTAATGAGTGATGTGCGAACAGGGAAGGTGAAAATTTTAATGGTCTCAGTTGAGCGTTTTAAGAATGAGCGCTTTCGTGAATTTATTAAACAGGTGCCTATTTCGATGCTGGTGGTTGATGAAGCGCACTGTATATCTGAATGGGGTCACAACTTTAGGCCTGATTACCTAAAACTGCCGCGCTATCGTGAAGAGCTTAATATACCACTGGTATTGCTACTTACCGCCACTGCCACTAAAAAAGTAAAGCGCGATATGTGTGAGCGTTTTGCTATTGCCCCAGAATGTGTGGTGCAAACTGGCTTTTACCGAAGCAACCTCGACTTATCAGTGCTCAGTGTTGCAAGCCAAGAAAAATCTCAGCAATTAGCCAGTATTATAGCCAGCCAACAAGGAGCTGGGATTGTTTATGTCACCTTACAACATACCGCTGAGCAAGTGGCCGAAGGCTTGGCAAGAGCGGGCTTTAATGCGGTGGCTTATCATGCAGGCCTTGAGGATGATAAACGCTGGCAAATTCAAGATGATTTTATGGCGGGTAAAATCAATATCGTTGTGGCAACCATTGCTTTTGGGATGGGCGTTGATAAGTCTGATATTCGCTTTGTGATCCACTATGATTTGCCAAAATCGATTGAAAATTATAGTCAAGAGATTGGCCGCGCAGGGCGAGATGGTGCGCCGTCAAACTGTTTTACCCTAGCAAACCTTGATGGCTTAAATACCGTTGAAAACTTCGTTTATGCCGACACTCCCGAGCAAAGTGGGATTGACTATGTCATCAATAACATTCGTAACGAGCAAACGAACAACCAGTGGGAAATGCAAGAGTACAGCTTATCGAGCGAAAGTAATATTCGTGCTTTAGCGTTAAAAACCTTACTGGTGCAGTTAGAAATGCAAGGGGCTATTACACCTTTATATGCCTATTACGCCGATTTTAAATATAAGTTTTTAACGGATCAAAATGAGCTGCTTGGCCAGTTTGATGCTGACCGACAAGCGTTTTTACAGCAGGTATTTAAACATACAGAGTTTAAGAAAATTTGGGGCACACTTAATTTTGATGCACTAACCCGTGCCACTCAAGTAGATAGAAAACGCGTGGTTGCTGCGCTCGATTATTTGGCTGAAAAGGGCCACATAGCCCTTGAAACTAAACGTATCACGCAAGTGTATGAGGTGAATAACTCGGTAATAAACCACGCTGATTTAGCACAGCAACTGCACCAATACTTTATCGAAAAAGAGCAGGCCGAAATTAAACGTATCGCCACTTTAGTACGCTTTTTTGAGCTAGATAGCTGCTTAAGTTATAACTTAGCTCGCTATTTTGATGACCAGAATGCACCCCAGCAATGTGGCCATTGTTCAGTGTGTAGAGGCCAGCAGGTAAAACTTAGTTACTCATTAGTGCATCAAATGCCTGAGCAAAATGTGATTGCCAGCAAAGTTGCTGAGCTTAAACAGCACTTAGCCGCTAAAGGGATTAGTGATGTGAGCATCGATACTCAGTGCCGCTTTTTAGCGGGCATGAGCGTGCCTTTATTTACTCGTAATAAAGTCAGGCAACTATCAGGTTTTGGCCTTTGCGAACAGCAACGCTACAGTGACATTAAAGCCCTGCTACAGCAGTTGTAGCAGGGCTTTAGGTGTACATTTTTAACACTAAAAAGTGTCAAAGATGTGCACTTAGCCAATTTGAATACTGGTAGTCGGGTAGGTCAAAGGTTGGCTGTGCTGGCGAGCAAAACAATAAGCAAATGTTAATGGCCCAACCCGACCTATCAACATCAGCAATATGATGATGAGCTGACTAGGCGCACTTAAATCCCCAGTAATACCTCGCGAAAGACCTACGGTACTGAGTGCCGAAATTGCCTCAAAGGTAATATCAAGTAACGACCCTTGTTCAAGCTTGGTGATGATCATAATGCTGGTAAAAGCGATAAATAAGTACAGTATCATGACGCTTAATGCTTTTATCACTAACTTGTCGCTCATCTGACGGTTAAACACGGTGACCGTGGTTTGCTGTTTTAAATAGCTGCGCATCGCTAAAATTAGGATCACAAAGGTGCCGAGCTTTATGCCGCTCGCCGTACTGACTGAACCACCGCCAATCACCATCAGCAGCATAGTCAAAAGCGTTGAATCTTGACTCAAACCATCAATCGGTAGGGTATTAAATCCTGCGGTACGAGGTGTCACCGCTTGAAACCAAGCCGTTAATATTTGCTCAGACGTTGATAGCG
Source organism: Pseudoalteromonas sp. APAL1 (assembly GCF_021532475.1). Classification (NCBI taxonomy): domain Bacteria; kingdom Pseudomonadati; phylum Pseudomonadota; class Gammaproteobacteria; order Alteromonadales; family Pseudoalteromonadaceae; genus Pseudoalteromonas; species Pseudoalteromonas sp. APAL1. The sequence goes on from NZ_JAKGAW010000049.1 coordinate 14,289, forward strand.
GCGCTAATGTCGCCGGATTGGCGTGTTCAAAGAAAAAAATCAATATAAATGCGATGCAGTTGAGCACTAAGGTGGCAATTAACACCAAACGGGTATTGGTTGATAGTAACGACCAGCGCTTTTGTTTGTAGATATCAATCAGCACCGTAAACCCTAAGCCACCGATGATAAACAAAGTGGTGATCACCACGTTTACGGTTATATCGCCTTTGAATGCCGATAAGCTATCGCCACTTAACGCAAAGCCCGCATTATTGAACGCCGAAATCGTATAAAACAGACTGTGATAGGCGCTTTTTAGTGCGCCATAGTCATCGAACCAACTAATAAAGAGTAAGCAAAATGCCACCGACTCAATCACTAATGAATACACTAAAACATACTTAGCAACCTTGATCACCGAGGTTAAATCGTTAGTGTCAAAAGCGCGGCTGGCGAGTAAGCGTTGCTGTAAGCCTAGGGTTTTTCCTAAACTTAAAATTGAAATCACCGCCACGGTCATAAAGCCAATGCCACCTATTTGAATCAGCAACATGACCACGCTTTGACCAAATACAGTCAGATCAGTACCCGTGTCGATGACCACCAGCCCTGTTACTGTAACCGCAGAGGTTGCTGTAAATAATGCATCGAGCCAACTGATCGGTTGGGTGCTTGCCATTGGCAGCATAAGCAAGCCCGTGCCAAGCGTAATTAACACAATAAAGCCGATAGTGAGCACTAATGGTGGGTTTATTTTTTGCCGCTTACGGCACTTTACACCGCTAAATTGTTTAGGGTAAACGTTGGCTTGCCAGTTAATCATAATGCACGAAACCGTTTTGCTAATTTAGTTAAGTAAGTTTTAGAGCCCAGTAGCACCAAACTATCGCCGTGGCGCAGTTCGGTGTCGTTAGTCAGCTCAGTATTGAAGTAATCATCACGTCTTAGTGTGAGTGGTTTAATATCGCTATTACGCTCTTTGAGTAGCCAGCCAATTTTGCGACCTGAAAGCTGTAGATCAATGCCTAGTTCAACAATAAACGTGGATTGGTTAAGCGGGAAATATTGATTAACCATTGGGTAGTTAAGCGCTTGTGCAACCCTTACGCCCATTTCCTCTTCAGGGTGAATAATACGGTCAACGCCGAGTTTACTTAGTATCTGATGGTGGCTTTTGGTACAGGCCTTTACCCAAATTTGCTTTACACCTAAGTTTTTTAAATGCAATACACATAAAATACTGGCTTCAATATTCTCGCCAATGGCCACCAATACGGCTTGGCAACTGGGTAAATCTAGTCGTGCTAATTGTGTTTCATCACTGGCATCAACCACCACAGTAAAACTGAGTTGGTCGGCATAGTGATTAACGGTGCTTTCGCTAATATCGGCGGCACACACTGTATGACCTTGTTTTGAAAGTTCTAAACAGGCGGTTACGCCAAAACGTCCTAATCCGATTACTGCAAACTGAGCCATTGTCTTTCTCGCTATTGTGGGTACGCGCTAAATGCTAATAGCAAAAAAACAGAAGTCTTTAGAGAGGTTGAAAGCTTTATAAAGATTTTATGCTGAGATAAAAAAACTTTATAAAAACTTTATAGTGACAAAACTGAAAACCCTTTAATCTAATAGGGACAAAAAATAAGTGAAAAGATGATGCAGTCAGTATTCAAAATACAGTATTTAAAAGCCGCATTTTTAAGTGTGTTGATGCCACTTGTGGTGGTGCTCGCGATATTTCCGTTTCGAGAACTGTTTACAACCACCGATATTGTGATGCTACAGCTGCTGTGGGTGACCTGGGTTGCGGTGCGAAGTAATCGCCGTGTTGCAGCGCTGACAACCCTAGTGAGTGTAGCCTGCACCGACTGGTTTTATGTGGTGCCTTACTTTACTTTTCACATCGAAAATATTGAATATGTGGTCACCTTTTTGGTGATGTTGATTGTAGGTTTAGTGATAAGCCACCTTGCTGGGGAGCTCAATACCAAGGTTCGCGATGTGCAAGCCCATGCTAGTAATAGTCGCTTATTGTATGAATTAGCTAAAAAACTTAATGATCTCGATAGCCTTGAGGAACAAAAGCAGCTGTTTTTAACAACCATGGCCGCACATTTAAAGGTTGCATGTGATTGGCAGTTAACAGCGTCTAAGCAGTTTATTTATTTAAATGAGCAACAAGCTGAATTTGGCGGCATCGCGTTTGCTAAAGCGCTTAATGCCGAGCAACTTGCTTTGGCGAATACAGCGTGCTCTTTACTGTATCAGGTTCAAGAGAAAACCTTACTTCGCGAGCAATCAGCGGCGATAAAAGTACAGGCGGAGCTAGAGAGGTCAAAAAACACCTTATTACGGAGTTTATCCCATGATTTACGCACGCCATTAGCGACTATTATGGGCGCATCAAGCATGTTGGCTGATGATGATATTCAACTAAGCTCTGAGGTTATCAAAGAGCAAGCTGCTAATATTTATGAGCAAAGTAAAATTCTTAACCAGCACTTTGATAAAGTCATGGAGCTCAGTAAAGTGAATAAGTTAGCTGAGAATATTAAATGGCAAAAACTACCCATTTTGACCTTAATTAGCGAGGCTAAATCACGCCGTCAGCAGCAATTACAGAACTTTAAACTTCACGTTGAGGCTCACCAGCAAAGCATCTGTTTTGGCGATGAAACCTTACTCGAAATTGCCTTTGCCAATATGCTCGAGAACGCAGCCCGTTACGGAGATGGTTCGGCGAACATGCAATTTATTGAAACACGCAATGAATACCAAATTGTGTTAACTAACCCTTTTGCTAATAAGCATGAGACGAGTCAAGATGAAGGCGTTGGCCTTGGGAGTGTTATTTGCGATGTGGTTGCTAAATGTCATGAAGGGCGCTTTGAATTAACCCTCAATGAGCAGACAAAGCAGGCAACAGCTATATTAATTTGGAGTAACAGCCGTGGCTAATATTTTGGTTTTAGAGGACTCACCGCCTCTGCAAAGTTTTTTAAAAACACTGCTCAAAGCAAGTAACCATGAAGTCAGTGTGTGCGCGAAAGGGCTTGATGCGTTTGCACTTTTAAGCCAGCAGCAGTTTGATTTAGTGCTGCTTGATTTAGGTTTGCTCGATATGGATGGGCAAGATTGGCTGGTGGAGTTTAGGCAGTGGAGTTTGCTCCCTGTATTAGTACTTTCTGCGCGCGACGGCGAAACAGAAAAAGTCACCGCCCTTGATAACGGCGCTAACGATTATCTAACTAAACCATTCAGCGCAAACGAATTACTAGCACGTATTCGGGTGCTTCTGCGCACACAAACAACACCAAGCCTAACTTTGCAATGTGGCGATATTCACATCGACCCGCATAAACATGTGGTGCGTAAAGGTGCTGAAGAAGTCAAACTAACTAAAAAAGAGTACGCTATTTTGCTGTTGTTATTTCAGCAAAAAGACAAGGTATTAACGCATAACGCTATTTTATCTGAGGTGTGGGGAGAGCAGTATATTAATCGTCCTGAATACGTGCGTGTACATATTGGTCAGTTAAGACAAAAGCTTGAGCAAAATGCGGCAAGCCCTAAACATATCTTAACTGAGCCCGCTGTGGGTTATCGATTAGTTGATTGAGTTTAATAATAGTCACGACTTTTTTAATTTGCTGTTGAGCTTATAGGCTTTTTAAACTATTGTTTTAGTTTACGAAAATAATGAAAAGGTGCTTGATAATTGGCTACTGCTGATCAAGGTGGCAAACGGATATTTTCACTTTCAAATAAACAACTTGAAGAACTCATTGCTGCAATTGAGCAAGCAATTGAATGGCATCAATGTTGGTACAAACGCTTACTGCGTAGCCTTATTGCCAATGTACCAGCATGTGAAGAAGATCTTGACGATAATGCTCATGCATTATGCGAATTTGGCCTTTGGTTTAATAAACTCCCCTCTAGTTCTAAAAATTTACACCCGTATTTTGCTGAAATTGAAATTGCGCATCAAAAAATGCACCACGGGGCTAAAGTACTTTTATCTTTGAATGAAGCTAATTCAAAAATCCCGGTCAATCTTTTGGATCAATTTCATGAAGATTTAGATAGAGTCCGCTATTTATTTGAGGCAGTGAATGAAGACTTCTCTAAACTTTTGCATAATCGTGATCCCCTAACAGGTGCAAACAACCGCACTCATTTACTTAGCAATCTGCGAGAGGAGCATGAGCTTGCGAAAAGAAAGTCACTTAGCTGTGCGTTGATTATGATCGATCTCGATCATTTTAAACGTGTTAATGATCAATATGGTCATTCCGTAGGAGATAAAGTATTGGTTGCTCTTGTTAAGTGTATTAACTCTCACCTAAGAAAATATGATCATCTGTATCGCTATGGCGGCGAAGAGTTTTTAGTATGCTTACCACAAACAGACCTAAAAGGTGCTCAATCATTTGCTGAGCGCTTGAGGGTCGGTGTTGAAGAACTTGAAATAGATATAGGTAAAGATAAACAGATAAAAATTACCGGCTCTTTTGGGGTCTCTTCTATTCGCGCTGACGATGATATTGAAACAGCAATAGAGGCTGCGGATAAAGCTATGTATCAGGCAAAAGAATCGGGACGCAACCAAGTGTGTGTAACCTGATTGGTAGCTTTGCAGCTTTATTTTCTTGAAGAAGGAAAACAGTGACAGTTTATAAATTGTCACTGCATATTAGATCAGTCGTATTTTGCTTCTAACTCATTGGCTGTGTGATAGCTTTCGTGAGTTTTTAGCTGCTCAAAGTAGCGTTCGATTTCAGGGAAGTACGACAGCTTACCCGCCTGAGCAACTTGCTCTACAACAAAAGACATCATGAAATCAGCACCGGTCAATGTGTCATCGACTAAGTACTGCTTACCTTGTAATTGCTGATTAACATAGCTCAGTATTTTTGCAATTTCATTATCGGCATAGTCGGCAATAAAGTTAGTTTGACAGCCGTCTTTAGTAATAAAGAGTTTTAGTAAAAGAGGCACCATGGCAGAGCTTTCAGCAAAATGCAGCCATTGCTGATAGTCAACATAGCTGTCGCTTTGCTGGCTTGGCATAAACTTGCCTTTGCCGTACTTACTAATTAAGTAGTCAGTAATTGCGCCAGACTCGGTAATTACTTTACCGTTATCTTCAATAACGGGCGATTTACCCAGCGGATGAATTTGTTTTAGTTCATCAGGTGCTAAGAAGGTTTCTTTATTGCGTTGATAAGCAACAATGTCGTAATCGACACCAAGCTCTTCCAGTAACCAAATAATACGTTTAGAGCGTGATTTATTTAAATGGTGTAATTTAATCATTCGTTATCCTTAAAAATGGCGTAGCCAAGCTGACTACGCCTTGAAATTTAAATTGGCTGCTGAACTTGCACGACAGTTTTACCGAAGTTCTCACCATTTAACATCGCATTAAAGGCGTTCAGCGTATTTTCGAAATTAGCTTCAAGATGCTCTTTATATTTGATTTTTCCTTCGCTTAACCATGTTTGCATGTCTTTTGCGAATTCCTCATAACGATGGGCGTAGTCATCAAAAATAATAAACCCTTGCACTTTAATGCGTTTCTTTAAAATGTGACCCATAAGCATAGATAAGCGATCTGGACCTGGCGGCAGCTCGGTAGCGTTGTACTGTGATACTAAACCACATAACGGAATACGTGCTTTTGTATTCAACAGGGGTAACACGGCATCAAATACATGGCCACCGACATTTTCGTAATAAACATCAATACCATTATTACACGCTGCGCTTAACTGCTCTGCAAAATCATTTGCTTTGTGATCAATACAGGCATCAAAGCCTAGGTTTTCAACGGCATGTTGGCATTTTTCTTTACCGCCAGCTACGCCAACGACCTTACAGCCTTTTAATTTGGCTATTTGCCCTACAGTTGCACCGACAGGCCCTGTAGCTGCAGCAACCACGACTGTTTCGCCCTGCTTTGGCTCACCAATATCTAAAAGCCCCATGTAGGCGGTAAAACCAGGCATACCCATAATACCAAGTGCATACGAAGGATTTTCAGGGTTTTTCCCCAGTTTCATTAAGCCTTCAGTGTCGCTTATTGCGTATTCTTGCCAGCCCGTATAGGCCAACACCCATTCACCTTCTTGGTAGTCAGGGTGGTTTGATTGCTCAACTTGGCATACGGTTGCGCCTACCATTACATCACCAATCTTTACAGGATCAGCGTATGATTCAGCATCGCTCATTCGTCCTCGCATATAGGGGTCAAGTGATAGATAAATGGTTCTGAGTAATACCTCGCCATCTTTTGGCGCTGATACTGAGTTAGATTTTAAAACAACATTGTTTTCATTCGCTACGCCACTTGGGCGAGATTCAAGAATATATTGACGATTTTGAATATCAGACATACTAGGCTCCTTTTGCCAGCAGTAAATTAAGATACGCCTTTAACGTTTTGCGGGCATAACATTAAAAATCAACACTAAAATTGTAATTACTTGATAACGCATCCCCTTTTTTAGGATGAGTTTTTGCGCTAAATATGGGAACGGTGTATGCTGTTTTAAAATTAAGCTAACTTAAAAGGATAGTAATGAAGCGTATTTTGTTAGTGGGCTTGATGACTGTTAATGCTTATGCAAATAACGACGTGTTATCGGTTGATCCAGTGATGCTGCAAAGCGGTAATTTTGTATTTGAAAATGATGACAAACATTACCCAAAGCAAAGTCAATTTAGCATTGTCCATAGTGTATTAATGAGCAGTGAAAGTGGTCGTCGTTTAGCTGTTGTGACGATTGAAAACAAAGCATCAGGCTCGCGTATTTTACAGGCTGACCACATTATGGCACTGTTTGCTGATGGGCGTCGTGTACATCCGCAAAGCTTTGACGAAGGCATTAAGTTAGATGATGGTGAAAGGCGCTCTTTGACCTTATCTTTTGGTGAAAACGAATATCCCATATTAGCAGTGTATACCAGCTTAGATAATTAAAAGGATTACCATGAAATCAACGCGTCATTTTTTCGTTTTGAGCGCACTTATTTGCTCGCCTGCTGCGCTAGCGATAGATAGCCAAGACTTTGTTAAAGATAACGTTTTTACTCAAGGCGTTGAAGGGCCAACCATGTATAACGGTGCCTTGTACGCGGTGAACTATGCCCAGCAAGGAACCATTGGCCGCGTTGATAACATGGGCAAAACATCGTTATTTGTAAGGCTACCAAATGACAGCGTTGGTAATGGCTTACAGTTTGACTCGCAAGGTAATTTATTTATTGCCGATTACGTGAATCACAATATTTTAAAAGTACCTGCTGGCAGCAATAAAGCAGAAGTGTTCGCCCATAATAGCAACATGAATCAACCCAATGACATTGCTATCACCACAAGCGGTGCGTTGTTTGCAAGTGACCCTAATTGGACGAACGAAACGGGCCAACTTTGGCGTATTAATGCAGATGGGAGCACGCATTTACTCGAAAAAAACATGGGCACCACCAATGGTATTGCCGTTAATAACGACAACACTAAGCTCTATGTGAACGAGAGTGTGCAGCGAGTAGTTTGGCAATATGACCTAGATGAGAACTTAAACATTAGCAATAAAAAAGTTTTGATTAAGTTTGCTGAGCATGGCTTAGACGGCATGCGCGTTAATAATCAAGGACATGTGTTTATCACTCGTTACGGTGCTGGAAAGGTGCTTGAAGTATCGCCTACCGGCAAGCTATTAAATAGCTACCAATTAAAAGGCCAGCATCCAACTAATTTGACCTTTAACGATACGCAAAGCAAAGTGTATGTCACCATGCAAAAGCGCGGTGCAATAGAAGTGATTGAACTTTAGCCTTGCTTTGCTCGCGTTATAGCGGCGATGATTGCCGCTTTCGCTTGCGGGCTATTTTGCCAACAACTTGAATGCAGCATTGACGCTACACGTTCAGCAATTGTGTTGGCATCAAACCCGGCTAACTCCTCAAACGATTCAATACCGATTTCTTCAAACCGTTTTATCACCGTAGGCCCCACACCTTTGAGCGCTAAAAGCGCGCTGCGTTCTTGCTGGTTAAATGGCATTTTTTCGCTCCTTGTTGATTGAGTCTATAAAATGATGAGGGTTATCTAGTCCTAGAAAAACAATGTTGATATCACCAATAGGCTCAATGAGCGTGATTTTAATATTTGGGCAACCTGAATAATTATAGCGCTTGATTGTTCGAGCCCGTGAAATGAAATCGGCATTTAAATCAATGGTTTTGATATTTTCTAAAGCAATATTGTAAGCAGGATATAGCCCATAGCGAATAACGAGTTGCGACTTACTGATAGAAACAGGACGCTTTGCAACCGCTCGATACTCTGCAGTAAAGAATAAAAGGCTAAAAATAGTTAAACCAGTGATAATGTTTGCTGCTGATGATGACCATACAAAGTGTAAAAATAAATGCATCAGTGGCAGTTCTAACAAGATAATAAAAATAAAGCCAAGTAAGTTAGCTTGTGATCCATCTTTTTTATGGTAACTAAAATGTTGTTCACCAGTGAAATAGCTTGGTTTAATGTGTTTAGCGTAAAATAAGAAAGCCCACATCCGTGTTTCGAAACATAAAAAGTTTGCAATTACGCTTTGTTTGAAAAGCTTGTTAATTGGCCTTTCTATAGCTATATCAGGATCTGTCTGCTGGCTTAAAGCGGATTTTATTGCCAGGTACACAGTAATGAGAGCACTTAGCTCTAAAATTACAATCAAAGCTAAAAGCCCGTAACGACCTTGCTCTAAGTAATTCATTAAAAATTTGTTTTGTTCGGGAATAATGTAACTCCCCACTAAAATCGCGAGTGAGCACAGCATCAATGCTTTAAAAGCCGCTTCTTTCTTATTTTTAATTAATATTAAGCAAAGTACAGGTAATACTATCAGTGCATCAAGTAGGTATAACCATTCAAAGTTTGCTTTACCAAAGTCATTTAATGGGTGGCTACCTTGGTAATACATACCCCAAAAAAGACTAATACTAATCAGGAAAATAAATGGGATTTTTGACTTTATTGATTTGAGCATTACATCTTCCTTGTTGCTTTTTGTTGCTCATATCATAACCAACAATCTAAACGCTGTCCCTTTTTTATTGTTGATATAATGACTGCCTGTTTAAAATAAAAAAGCGCACCGGGCAGGGTGCGCTTGAGGGGATCAATCCTGTGTAGCTAAAACAGTAGGATTAATTAAAAGCTTGGAGCATATCTTAGTGAAACACCGACCGAGCGGCCAATCACACTATAATCACTCACAGTGTTAAAGTGGTTTGCGCCTATTTCAGGTGTTGGTGGTTCACGGTCTAATAAGTTATCGACACCAAAGTTAACAGCAAGTTCCTCATTAACTTGCCATGCAGCGGCAAAGTCTAAGTAATTTTGTGCTGAAATTGTTTCTGAACGGTCAACAGCATACTCTACTTCACCAATTCTGCGCCAGCCAAGTTGGAAGTTCATGTTATCTAACTGCCAATCGATGCTTGCTCGGTGTTTGTAGTCAGCTTGTAAAACACTGGCAAAGTCACCCGAACAGGCGCTGCCGTAAGTTCCTTTACAGTCAACTTCAGGCACTGTGCTGTTGTTTTGGCGCGTTTGTTTAGTAACAAAGTTACCTTGGTACGAGAATCTAAAACGACCACCCATTTGCTCTGGTGCATCAATGACATAATTTGCTGCAACGTCGATACCTTCTTGCTCAATTGCAGCTAAGTTAAAGTCATTAACGATAGCTGTGCTAATGAAACCGGTGTTTGGATCACGAAGTACCGCTCCACACAATGGGTTGTTCGGATTCGGGTCGTCAACATAACAGCTTTGTAGCGCAGCACCTGGCTGAATTTGGCTTACCGCATCTGTTACGCGAATACTGTAGTAATCGAGTGATAAGTCAAAGCCTTCTAAATAGCTAGGTGTGTAAACAATGCCTAATGTATCTGACTCGGCTTGCTCAGGCTTAATATTTGGGTTACCACCATAGGTATATTTTGCTGTACTTGAGTCGAACTCAGTGCCAACTGGCGGCGCACCAAACGCAGCACATTGGGTCGCATCACCGGTACCAAGTAAACATGGATCGCCGTTATAACGTCCTGCAAGTCGTGGTACAAATTGATCGCTGTTTTGGTCAAATAATGATAACGATAGCGCTGTGATTGGGCTGGCAAACTCACCTAAGTTAGGTGCTCTAAACGCGGTTAAGCGGTTTGCACGAATACGAATATCGCTGTTAATTGCCCAGTTGATACCTAGTTTGTAGGTGTCTTCTGCTTCGGTATTTGAGTAATCAGAAATACGGTAGGCACCTTCAAAGCTAAGCTCTTCAGCAAATGGTTTATCAACCAAGATAGGCACTAAAATTTCAGCATAGAATTCTTCTGAGCTAAAGCTTGCATCCATATCAAATGCGCTAATAGATGCGAAGCTGGTACCGTTTCTAAATGCATCGCCCGGTGTTTGTTTACCGGTTTCTTTACGGTATTCATAACCGATTGCAAAATCAATAGCACCTGCTGGTAACTCAAATAAGAACCCAGAATCACCCGATAACGTTGCTGAGATTACGCTTTGTGTACGGTCGCGAGTGGTATATAGCAGTGGGTCGCTAAAGTCACTGAAATCATGGTTTGGATCAAAAATATCTACCGAGTTTGCAAGGGCAGCAAAGCGACTATTACCATTGTTATCATTGCGATACGCATTATTATAAATGGTGGCTACTTCGTCGGTTTTACCGTACTGACCATATACGTCGTAGTATAGGTAGTCTGTAATATCACCTTTTAAACCTAGTTGAAATTGCATTGAATCACGTACCGCTTCGGTGTGTTGCACACCTAAACCTAGGTTACGTTCAACATTAACAAGGGCATTGCCTTCACTGTCAAACGTCAGTTGGTTGCGTAGTTCATCAGGAATATATGCATTGTCTTGCGTTAAGGTTACTTGCTCGTTAACAAAAATCGGGGTTTGACCACTGGCACCAGCACCATTTACGGTCACTTTAGAATACATTGCGCGGCCATAAGCAATGGCACTGTCGCTGACATCAACGTCGAATAATAAGCCCGCAGAAAAACGGTCCATTGGTTGAGTTAAATAACGATCAGGAGTGAAATCAGCTGTTTGACGCTCACTTGTTACAGCACCAGAATCAGCAATACCGATACTATTGCCAGATGCAACGTCAGTATAATAACCACCGCTGTTGATCATGGTTGTTGAGTTTTCAAGCGCGTAGTCACGCTCGCCGGCTAATAGCTCTTTACGCTCAGTATAACCAATATAGCCTGTTACATGGCCGCTGCCATCGGCGATATCGCCACCAAAAATAGCTTCAAAGTTAAGCTTTTCGTTACCGCCGTCGGCACTTTCGTAACTGGTTGAGAATTCAGCGCCAGTAAAATCATCGTCTAAAACAAAGTTAACAACACCAGCTACGGCATCGGCACCGTAAACCGCTGCTGCACCACCAGTTAATACATCAACGCGTTTAATTAATCCGGCAGGAATGGTATTTACGTCAACCGAGTTACGAAAACTAAATGGTACGGCGCGAGTACCGTCAATCAGCACCAATGTGCGGTTTTGGCCAAGGCCACGTAAATCAATGGTTGATGAGCCGAAAGAGTCACCCACTGTTGCACCTGTGCTGTTAGCACCTGCTGCAGCCTGTGGTAGTTTTGCGGTAATATCTTCAACGTTCACTGCGCGATCTAAGTGAATTTGTGCTTCATCAACACTTACGACAGGGCTGCTTGAAACCAGCTCAGTTCGTTGGATGCGTGAACCTGTAACAGTGATCACCTCAGGCTTTTTAACTTGTTCGGCGTCTTCTGCGTGGGCATAACTTATTACTGAACTTACAGCTAGAGCTAAAGGCGAGAGCAGCAATAGTGAGCGATGTCCGGTTGTTGTCTTTGCTTTCATGATGATTCCCTTGCGTTTTATCATTTAAATCAACGCAGGTTGGTTTACTACCTAGACCATTTAGTTAATTTAAAGAGTCATACTTTTTGTTATGATACGTCGTGTTCTCCTTTTGGGGAGAGCACTGGTACAGTTTTAAAGCAATTTAAAAATCTTTGCAATAATTATTCTTTAAATCTATTATTTTAAAATATAAACTATTCCAAGTCGTCAACCCGCTTATTTACATCTAATAAGCTGATTTTAAGTGATTTATTTATGCATCAACATATTGAGAAACTGTATTTAAGCGCAAAAAAAGAAAAAAAATTAATTATTGGTCTGATGAGTGGTACCTCGTTAGATGGTCTTGATATCGCACTGTGTGAAGTATCAGGGCAGGGTATGAACACCCATGTAGAAGTATTAAAGTTTACCACCGTCGATTATGACGATGATTATAAAACGCGTGTAAAACGAGTATTTGCCAAACGCGATTGCGACCTTGAAGAAGTCACTTTACTCAATCCATGGATTGGCCAGTTACATGGTGAAATGGTCGCAAAAACGTTAGCCTCTTGGGGGGTCGAAAATGAGCAGATAGATGTGATTGCCAGTCATGGTCAAACAATTTATCACTGCCCTAAAAACCAACATAAGCGCCCAGAATATGGCAATGCAACGCTACAAATTGGCGATAGCGATCACCTTGCAGTGACTGCTGGCATTACCACCATAGGTGATTTTAGACAAAAACACATAGCCGCGGGTGGTGAAGGTGCGCCGCTTGCTGTATATGGTGATTATTTATACTTCACAAGTACCAGTGAAAACCGCATATTGTTAAACATGGGTGGCATTGCAAACTTAACCTACTTGCCAAAATCGGCTGATCCACGAGCGGTTTTTAGCTCTGATATTGGCCCAGGCAATACCATTATGGATGCCTATGTACAGCGTTACTTTGCACCCCTTTATTATGATAAAGATGCCGCTATTGCAACAAAAGGCGCGGTAAATGAAGCTTTACTCACTGCGCTGTGTGATGATGCATTTTTTGGTTTAGGGTTTCCAAAAACCACCGGGCCAGAAGTGTTCAATCTAGACTATTTAGCAGCGGCACAAGCACGTTCAAATACGCAAGCGTTATCGCACTTTGATGTTATGGCAACTTTAGTGCAGTTTTCAGGAGTCATGATTGCCAAGGCAATTAACCAATGCAGTGAAGGCTTAACTGATGTGGCTGTATACGCCAGTGGTGGTGGGGTTCATAATCCATTATTAATGGAGATTATTTTGGCTCATTGCCCAGAGCTTACTGTAATAAATAACACTGATTCGTTAGGTATAAATCCAGATGCAAAAGAGGCTGTGTTATTTGCTATTTTAGCGAACGAATGTTTGTCGGGTGGGCAACAACGCTTTGGTAATACCGAGCAAGGGATCCCCGATATTACCATGGGTAAAATTAGCTTTCCTGACTAGGCCCTAAAAAAAAGCTAAAAAGGTTGCGCCGATATTGCTGATGTAACGGCGTAGACCTTGGTTTTTAGCTTGCTCGCTAGTTAAAAGCTCTGCTGATGTGCTTGCAGCAATGCTAACATCGAATTGGGCGCTGTCTTTAAGTGTTGCATGCATGCCATGCAGCATTAATTGCAGCACAAATTCGCCACTGTGCGTGACATTTTCTAAAGTAAGGCTGATCACGTGCTGTTCTAAATCGTGTTGTGTTAACGTGTACGCAGTAAAATAGGCAGACTCGCGGGCATCAGGGCGTGTTGCACTAATAGAGATCACATCACCTTCGTGAGCATCGTCAGGTAGCACACAACAAAATACAACACGCTTTTGCTCATTGGCAGCAAAATGCAATTGTTCATATTCCATAGTGTGCGCAAGCGCTGCACATAAAGGGTCTTCATTAGAGGGGAGTGCAAACGAAAGTTGCACCAAGGCACTGTCCATTACTTGTTCATTACATTAGGTGATTAAATTAGCGCCAATTATGAATTAATTAAATTACAGATTTATGACTATTGTCATATTGCGTATTATTTATCGTAAAATCAGAACAAAGTTGAATGTTTAATTTGTTTGTTAAAACCTAAGTCTATTTATTTGATTGTTGTTGAACTCCTAAAAAAGTTAAGAGTAAACAGTATTTCGCCCCCCTTCTTTTGCCTTATAAAGGTGTAAATCGACCCTTTTCGCGGCCTGCTCCGTTGTTTCGTTAGGTGCAATTTCAATGACACCCAGACTAACAGTAGCGCTTATTGATAATGAGGTATGCTCCTTTTCGGCAACAGAAAGCCTAATACGCTCAGCAATCTCCTGTGCATTTTCTAAAGATTGATTCTCAAGCACAATTAAAAACTCTTCGCCACCAACACGACCTACCCGGTCAGAGCAACGGACTGTGTGCACAATCGTATTGACTATGGATATGATTAATTCATCACCTATATCGTGACCGTATTGATCATTGACCGCTTTGAAATAATCAATATCGATAGAAATCAAAGAGCTGACTTGTTTATTGAGTTTGTTTTGCTGCATGACACTTCGTTTTAAATTTAGAATAGCTCTTCGATTTGGTATGCCGGTAAGCTCATCTTTTAAAGCGAGTATTTCAAAATACTTTTTCTGGCGAACTTGTTTGAAGGTATAAATGGCGAATAGCAATAAACATACGCAAGTTATCATCACCGTTAAGCCTTGCCAAAAAGACTTATCTTCGGCTACTGCTAAAAGCTTTTGTTGTAGCTTTGACTCATGTTCTAAACGAGTAATTTCGCGGTTTTGTTGCTCATAGTTAAAGTTTAATCTGGCAGAAATAAGCATGTTATTTGCTAAAGCCTGCTGTTTTTTATTCATTAAATCGATTAATTGCCGCTGAGATGTTATTTGTGAGAAAGTATCTCCTGTTGCAGCAGCAAGCTGTGAGGTTAAATTTAAATAGCGCTCCTGTAAGCTCTCGGGCCATGATTGTTGTTGCCCGGCTATTTTCTCATGAGATGTAACGGCTGCTTGCAACTGAGCTGTAGCCAAGTACCATTCTGATTTAGTGAAGTTGTAAAGAGTCAAAATCCAACTGTCATCAACAGAAAGTGTTTTTAGCTCAATTAGATATGGCTCTGCCTGAGATAACCTATTTAAATTTATATTGAGTTCTGTCAGCTTTATTAATATGTAAGCATAGCCATTATCACTTTCGAAACGACGAACATCTTTTTTAATCGACTCGTATAATTCAACCGCCTTTATTAAGTCGCCTTTTTCTTCATAAGCATACGCGAGTAAATCGAGTACCTTGTATTGCTCTTGCTCATTAAATTTCGATAGCGCTAACTTAGCACGCTGCAATTGTTCAATTGCAAGTTCATAGTTGTACAACGCTATGTGAATATCGGCGATTTCTTTTAATGCGAGTGCTTTTTCGTAGTCGTTACCTGCTTTTTCAAATAACTGATAAGCTGTTTTTGCAGAGTCGAATGCCTCTTGATAGTTGCCTTTAGCTAACTGAATTCGGTTAAGTACAATGTGAGCAGTAGCGATGGTTGATAATTGCTTAGGGGAGGTTGTTTTTTCTACTGATGTAGTGTTGATTATAGGCTTTAAGTGCCCAAGAGCTGTTTCATAATCACCTTGTGTATACTTTTGGTTTGCTTCACAGACAGCAAGCTCATGTTTTAAGGTAATATTATTTGCTTTTTGGATGATTGGCTTGGCTGTTTCTAGAAAATGTTTATATTCACTAAGCCCGCTAGGAGTAGATGTATTAGAAAACCAACATTTAAATGCCATTACATGCGCATTATCTTGCACATCTGCATAAGGCATTTGCTGCTCTAATCTAGCTAAAATTTCGACAGATTCAGAATATGTTGTATAACCGTGAAGAACACGGTTGATTTCACTCTGAACATCATTTGCAGCCACATTGGTTGCAAATAGCAATATGCACAATATCCTTATCATCTGATCATTACTCCATACAGCTACTCTGATACCAATCAATGATATTTTTTTATAATTGCAGCTAGCTTAGCATAATGAAATTGTTGCTTATAAGATTTTATGTTGAAAAAATATAAATAATTTAATGCTTTAATCTGTTTTGATTTTCTTTCAAGCTTGAAAGTGGCTCAACTGCAAATTATGTAATTTTTTACCCAAATGGTATGGTTTTCAAAATAGTTTTAATCAAAAGGATTTATTTTTTCATGTTAAACAAAATATTACTTTGTAGTGCTTTTTTATTTTCTGTTACAGCACTGGCTGAAAGACCAGACTATTTTAATGATGAAATAGATAAAGAGTATCGCGCGGTATTAAAGCACATGGATGAAATGATGCCGCAAACCGATTTAGAGCTTGCCTACTTACCCTCTTTTTATCCGTTTAGCATCTTTGATATTCATGCCACTAAATTTAAAAATGACAAAGATAAGCAAGCGTTCACTAACTTTAACTTAGGAGTGCTTGGTAGCCAGTTTTTAAATGTTAAAGAGCAAGTTGGAACAAAACTTCCAAATTTAGTTATTTGTAAAAAAGAAAAGTGTACTGAACAAAGACTTAAGTTAATTCGGTCATTTTTAGATGTATCGGAGGCAGAGATTTTGGTATTTAAAAATAGCCAAACTTTAAAACTTGTCCAGCAATCTGCGCCGCACGTGTACCGTGTTAACAATACTTTTTATTCTCCCACCCAATTAATAAGCTATACACCATCAAGATATGCTGGGTTTGTACCCTCAGCCGATTATAAAATTCTAAGCCCTGATGCAGAGCCAAACTTGATGGAGCTATCAGCTGATACACAAGAACTCAGAGATTTAATGGTTGAGTATAAGGTTGCAGCTATTACAAAAGATGAGTATGACAGCGTCAATGTGATCTTTGGTGGCCTTAGCGATAATCATTGGGGAGTAGTCCTTTTAGACAAATACACTATACCTAAAAGCGGTGATAGAAATGCTTTTGGCCTAGAGTACGACATAATAAAACCACTCTCTAAAACAAGCTTTTATTACCAAACAAATTAAAATTACTTTACCAATAAGCTGATGAATTAATTGGAATACACAATGAGGATGTTTGAAAATAGCCAATTAAAGCATTCTCATTTTGTGTTTAAAAGTTTCACTTAGCAGTCTTTAGCAGGAAGAACCAGCAAACTTAAAATACAGCAACGAGTAATTGCGTTTGTTCAAGGCAATATAAAGGTTATTTCAAAAGTTAGTCATCTGATAAAGGTAAAGCATTTTTATCAGCGTAGTGATGGCAAAGCATCTATATTTTGGACACATCAAACCGGCAATGTTTGGCTAGATTAATGAAGAGCTTGCCATTTAATTGCGTGTATACAATAAAATGATCCACGTCACTGCTACAGCAAGAAATGGCAGTAACTTGATTAGTAACAGCCTGATAAAACTTTTTTTATCAGGCTATCACTCAGGTATCAACAAATATGGTACTCACCCTGCGGTTTGCTGCTTGATACAAAATACTCAAGTTCTGATTTTAGTACTTCAATAATATCTGATGTAAAAGGGGTTCTTATTTCACCTGAATCTAGGTATCTGAGTAAATCGATTTCGTATCTAAGTGCAGACTCAATTGAGTAACTAATTGGGTAAGTTATTTTAAACTGTTTCTGGGAGCATAACTTATCGCTGCTGTTTATGTTCACATAGAAAGTTAGTTGTTCATCTTCTTCATGAAGATCACTGCAGCTACCTTGCTCACGTATGCAATTTAAAACAATATTTTTAATGAAAATATCAAATTCGTTCATTGTTGTTCCTTTAACTAAATCCCACTCCATGGTCCAAATGAATTTAGCAAAAAGATGCTAGGTTATCCAGTCAGACTTACTTCTTTATTGTTATTTTATTGAGGGTTTAGAAAATAAGTATTGCTAAATAATGGCTTAAGTTTTTAGTAGTGGGTTATTTGCTTAAAGAATTTCTTTTTTAAAAGTTAGATTGATAGTTGGGCGTTAGAACAGGTTTGTTTATTTTGCAGATGATTAACAAGTATTGAGTAGTTACTTTAATCGAGTTGCTGTAAATGAGGTGCGAAGGCTAGATGTAAACTATTAAGTGGCTATTTTAATAACCACTTAATAGAAAAATAATCGCTAAAAGGTCCAGTTTATGCCTAAGTAGTAGCGACGGCCATTAGTCCACTCATTAACAAATATCTTATCTAAATGATTTTGGTAATAAGGTTTTAACTCTTCAACAGGAATACCACTTGCTTGCGATAAAATGGCAAAGGCCTCTTCTCCTGAGACAGAAGACTCAACAATATTGTTGCCATTTTCATCTTTAGCGACAACGCGATTGCCTGTTGCGACACCATCTTCGCCAATTTCGTCGATCCATTTCATTTTATTAATAACTGGGTCATTAACAATTTGTGATGTTTTTATGTATTGCACAACATTTTCATTGGTTAAGTTTGTTACTGCAAAGCTTGCTACTAAATTGTCTAGGATTTGATAGGTCGCTTTGAAGTCGAGTTGTTGGCGCGCATCAGTGTAACGAATACCGTCTGTAAAGCTGGCATTAGCGAATTCACTTCGATAGTTATATGACAACCGTGCCGAAAAAGTGTCATTTTCAAAATAAATAGATGCATTGAGGGTGTCTTGTGACTGTCCAAACATAGGTTCTGTTTGACTAACTGTTTGAGTATTAAACCCAGTAACTTCAAAGTACTCACGTTGAGACGGATCACTCAAATGAGTTTCTGTATCAGTCATATCAGCTATTTCATATGAAAAGGTTGAGGTGTTGAACTTTTGATCCGGCACATATGTATAAGTGTAATTAATTAAGCCACCAAAACCATTACCGAAACC
>NZ_JAKGAW010000050.1:0-32097 GCF_021532475.1 Pseudoalteromonas sp. APAL1
TTGGACCCACCTGACCCCATGCCGAACTCAGTAGTGAAACGAAACAGCGCCGATGATAGTGTGGCATTTGCCATGTGAAAGTAGGACATCGCCAGGCTCCAAATTAAAGAAAGCCCGATTCGAAAGAGTCGGGCTTTTTTGCGTTTTAGCTGTCAGCTTTCAGCCATCAGACATCAGCTGAACTGCGGGGTTGTTTAGTACAGAGACTCCCTCAGCACTCCCTGTTCATTCTCCAGGTAGGTTGGGTAGAGCGGAGCGAAACCCAACACGAGTTAGCGAGTTGCAAGTTAGCAAGGGTAAAGTTGAACTGTGTGGTTGTTTAGTACAGAGCCTCCCTCTGCAACACCCCCCGTAGGAGGCACTTCAGTGCCGAATTCAGACCAGAACAAACACATTCACGGCTAAAGCCATTCCTACAAGTACACTTTGCCTAGAACCTTCGGTAGATGAAGACGCAGCACCAAACACCCACACCGAGCGGCTGATCGCTGACGGCTGAAAGCTGATAGCTCTGTGTTAGGTTTCGCTGCGCTCTACCCAACCTACGCCACGCCTTCCAACTTTCCAGTTACTAACAAAAAAGCCCAGCCGGTTTCCCGGCTGGGCTTCTATATCTAGCAATGATGAGATTACTTAATCATGCTGTAGATAAGCGCAAATACGGCTAGAGAGCCAACTGTTAATACGAACAGTGTGCTCAAGCGGTTTCTGTATTTGTGTAAGCTAGGAACCTTATATACGGCAATCATTGGCATGATGAAAAGGATCATGGCGATGATTGGGCCTGATAGCTGATCCATCATGTCTAAAATACTTGGGTTGATCACTGAGCAATACCAAATAGCGAAGAACATGATGACAGTGCCAATCTTATCAACAAGCTTAGGGTTCATATGCGCTTGTTTACTGACTAAGCCGTTGAAGCTTTCACGGGCACCTAAAAAGTGGCCTAAGAATGAAGACGTAATCGCGATAAAGGCAACTAATGGCCCTAGAGTAGCAATAAACGAGTTATCAGTGATATTGGCAAGGAATGACAAGATAGACACGTTATCTGCTTTTGCTTGTACCATTTGCTCACTAGAAAGCGACAGCACGCATGAAAAAACAAATAATAAAACAAATACAATTAACAATAAGCTGGTGCGCTTCAGAATTGCCTCTGACTTCATTTTGGCATGGTCGCCATAGTGAGCGCGCTGTACATGTACAAAGCTTGATATTGCAGCGGCATGGCTAAACGAGAATACAATGATAGGTATTGATAGCCAAAGTGTTTTCATGAAACCTGAAAACTCAGGGATTGATACATCAGGCATTTGCCAGCTTGGGATCAAGTAAATCGATAAGAAGAACAAGATAGCGACGAGAGGATAAACAAGAATTGCAAAGGCACGTAACATGAGTGCTTCGCCACCTAACATTAGGCTGATCATACCGCCAACGAGCAGGCCAGATAACAGCACGCGTGGTGGTGACTCCATACCTAATTGATTAACGATAAAGCTGTCTACAGTATTGGTTAAGCCAACACCATAAATAAGTAAGATAGGGAAGATAGACAGAAAATACAGTAAAGAAATCAGGCGTCCTGCATTAATGCCAAAGTGTTCTTCTACTACATCGGTAAAGTCTGCTTCAGGCTTTTTTGATGATAAAACAAAGCGGGCTAAGCCTCTGTGAGCTAAGTAGGTCATCGGAAAAGCAAGGCATGCCATGATAATTAAAGGCCAAAATCCGCCGATGCCGATATTAATTGGTAAGAATAAAATCCCTGCACCGACTGCGGTGCCAAATAAACTTAACACCCACTGGGTGTCATGAAGATTCCATTTTGAGTTACTACTTGTTGTCGATGCATCATACTGCATAGCATCTTGATGTGTGTTCATTAGCACTCCACTATTAGAATAATAATTGTCGCGCAGCATATAGAAAAGCGACTAAGAATGCATGTTTTAGCGTTGTATTTAAATAACTATGCTGTAAGGAGAGACTTACAAAGGAAAAAGTTGGGCTTATTGAAATAAGCCCAATTAAGCTATTTATTCTGCAGCTGCAAGTGCGCGAGCTTTAATGTCTGCGGCAAATGCTAAACCTTTCTTAAAACGCGCTTCAGCTGCTGTGATTTCACTTTCATCGCCATTAGCAGCAAGCACCCCTTGTGAAAGGGCTTTATAAAGTGCGGTAATTTGTGCCTCGTAACCGGCTTCAATTGCTTTTTCAACAGTCGTCATGGTTATTCCTTTAATAGATTAAGAGAGCAAAATATTATAGGAACAAGGACTTATTATCTAGGTGGGTTTCACCATTAAGTGGTAGGCGTTAAATCTATAGACTTACTTTGAGATGATAAGAAAGGTGCTGGGTTTCGCTACGCTCAACCCAGCCTACGATATTAAACGGAACGTTTTTAGTCCTGTAAAGCCGATACGACAAAATACGGATTCAGATACTCTTCTTTACTGTTATACAGTAGTGGGCTGCCATCGAGTTTGCTAACCGTTGCGCCTGCTATTTCAGCAATCGCATGACCTGCTCCGGTATCCCACTCACAGGTTGGGCCAAGGCGTGGGTATATATCTGCACTCCCTTCGGCAACAAGGCAAAGTTTTAGTGAGCTGCCTTTTGAAACCATTTCTACATCTTCAAACTGTTTTACGAATTCAGCTAAATCAGGAGAGGGGTGTGAACGACTGCCGACAACACGGATAAGCCCTTTATTTGGTTTACGGGTTACCTTAAGTTCGATACGCTCATCACCTTTATCTTTAAAGGCACCTATTGCTTCTGCAGCAATATACGACACACCTAATGCCGGTGCATCGACAACGGCCAATACCGGTTTACCTTTTTCAATCAAGGCAATGTTTACAGTGAACTCGCCATTCTTTTTAATGAACTCTTTGGTGCCATCAATTGGGTCTACTAACCAGTAGCGTTGCCAAGTTTGACGGATATCCCAGCTAATATCAGCGCTTTCTTCGCTTAGAATTGGTACATCAGGGGTGAGATGTTGTAAGCCATTCACAATCACTTTGTGAGCTGCTAGGTCGGCGTCGGTCACTGGGCTTTCATCAGCTTTGTACTCAACATTAAAGTCCTTTTCGTAAATCCCCATTATTGCACTGCCGGCTTGGCGTGCGAGGAGTAAGATTTCTTCTAGCAGTTCCGTTTGATTCATGACTTAACCTATAATTTGCTGTTGTTTTAAATACGCTACCAGTTCTTGCACCGATTGGTCTAGGCTGTTTTTACTGGTATCGATTTTAATTTCTGGCGATGTAGGGATTTGATAGTCTGAGTCGATACCTGTGAAGTGCTTAATTTCACCTGCACGCGCTTTTTTATAAAGCCCTTTAGGGTCGCGTGTTTCACACACGTCGAGCGGGGTATCTAAAAATACCTCAATAAACTCACCATCCTCTACTAAGTTTCTTACCATATCGCGTTCGCTTTGGAATGGCGAAATAAATGCGGTTAATACCACAAGACCGGCATCGACCATTAGCTTGGCAGTTTCACCTACGCGACGAATGTTTTCCACGCGGTCTTCATCAGTAAAGCTAAGATCTTTACATAAGCCATGACGCACATTGTCGCCATCAAGTAGGTAGGTGTGAACGCCTAACTGGTTTAATGCGCTTTCTAGTGCGTTAGCAACTGTACTTTTGCCTGAACCTGAAAAACCTGTGAACCATAAAATGGCAGGCTTATGCTTTTTTTGCTCACTACGCTGTGATTTGCTAATGGCGTAATTATGCCAAACAATATTTTCATCCATTGTCTTTACTCTCGTTATTGAAATGGGAATACCAGTGGTATGAGTGTTAAAACCGTAATCGAGTAAATAATCGATAAAGGTAAGCCCATGGCAATGTAATCTTTAAGGCGGTAATTTCCCGCGCTGTAAACCATCAAGTTAGTTTGATAACCAAATGGCGAAATGAAGCTCGCTGATGCACCAAATGCGACAGCCATAATAAAAGGCAACGGTGATACATCAAAACCAACGGCGAGTGCATACGCTACCGGAAACGAAAGCGCTGCAGCGGCATTGTTGGTAATGAGTTCGGTAAATAAAACCGTCATTAAGAATATGGCGATAAATGCGCCGTAAGGCCCAAAGTCACCTAATACGTATAACATGGCCGACGAAATTTCACCGGCAAGGCCTGTGCCTATCATGAGTTTGGCAAGGCCAATGGCACTACCGACTACTGCGAGTAACTCTATTGGGAAGCGACGTTTTACTTCACTTAGCTTGATTGTGCCCGTTAGCATTAAACCAATAAGAAGAACGAGTAGGCCTTTTACTAATGGCACTAGGCCAACAATACTTAACCCTAGTACGGTTGCAAAACTTGCCAGCACAATATTTGATTGCTTAGGTTTTAAATGGGTTTGTAAATCAAGGCCTGATATATAAACAAACTCGCGTTTTAAATTGGGCAGCGAGTAAAATGCTTTGCCAGGAGCAAGGATCAAGGAATCACCCGCTTGCAGTTGAACTTTACCTAAGCCACCTTGTAAACGGTCATGGCCGCGGCGAATGGCAATAACGGCTGCATGAAATTGTTCACGAAAGCGAATTTCTTTAATTGTTTTACCAATGTATTTTGATGAATGACTAACAACAACTTCAACTAGGTGCTCAACGTCTTTCTCATGTTTGTCGTGCACAACTTTTAAGCCGTCAAATTGGGTGAGCAGAGGTACTGACTTTATATCACCTACAAACAGCAGTACGTCACCTTCTTTAATAACTTGTTTTGGGGTAACCGCACAAATACGTTTATCACCACGGATTATTTCGGCTAAGAACAAGTCTTTTAATTCACGAAGGCCATTTTCCTCAACACTTTTACCAATTAGTTTAGAGCCTGTTTCGACTTTACCTTCAAGGTAAAAGGGCACCACTTCTTGGTCGTTTTTGCCGTTATCTGGCAAATACTTGAGCATCACTAAAATTGTGATAAGGCCAACGCTCAGTGCGCCTAAACCAATCAAGGTAAAATCAAAAAAGCCAAGCGGCTCCATGCCCGCTTCAACGGCAAAACCATTAACAATTAAATTTGTTGAAGTCCCTATCAGGGTGATCGTGCCACCTAAAATAGCTGTGTACGATAAAGGCAACAAAAGCTTAGACGGTGAATGTGTCGGGCTTTCTTTTATCGCACTGATCAGTGATGCCACTACCGCTGTATTATTAGTAAATGATGACAAAAAGGCGGTTGATAAACCAAGCTTGGTCACCGAACTTGTCAGGCTACCTTTCGAAAGAGACTGAGCAAGCTTTTGCACTAACGTGGTTTTTTCTACCGCTATCGAAACGAGTACAAGTAGAATAAGGGTAATTAAAGAAGGGTTTGCATAGTTAATTAGCATATCTTCAAGACTTATCAGCCCTGCTAAATAGCTAATACCAATGGCGCCGACAAATAACCATGCAGGTTTTAGTCGGGTGCCAAAAAGGCACCCGACTAATACCAGCATAATGCCTGTTAATACCAGCTGTTGATACATGCTTTTTACTTCCTATAACAGGCGAATGGTGATTATTTAAGCTTAGTTATATCAAGCGCTTGCCAATGAGGGAAGTGCTTGCGTACTAATGCGTTAAATTCAACTTCAAAATCGCTAAAGTTACTTTGTTGCTCTTCGGTGCTAAGTAATTGTTCAATCATACCTGCAGCAACGGTCAGGTTAGATAAGCGATCAATTAGGATAAATGCACCTGTTTCATGGTTGTTATGGTACTCATCAGCCAAAATTGTTTCTGTAAGCTCTAGGGTTACAATGGCAATTTCGTTAAGCTGTAATGAGTCAGCTTGACCATGCTCTAGGGTATTAACATCAATCGTGTGATCGATCTTTCTTACCACTGCCGAGGTATTTTTGCTGCCTAACTTAAAGTTGTAGCTTTTACCTAATACTAACGGTGCTTCATGCATCCATACTAATTTAGCTTGAATACGGTTTGTTACAGCAGCATTTGAGGCTGCAGGTACAATCACATCGCCACGACTGATATCAATTTCGTCGTTTAACGTTAAGGTAATTGCTTGGCCTGCTTCAGCGGTATCTAGGTTACCATCGAAAGTGACAATCTCTTTAATGCTCGAGCTTTTACCCGATGGTAATACTTTTACTGCATCACCCACGCTAAGTTTGCCAGACGTTAAAGTGCCTTGGAAACCACGGAAGTCTAAGTTCGGGCGTACTACATATTGCACTGGTAAGCGGGCTTCAAACCCGTTATCAATTTCAGCCGCTGGTGAGTCTTCAAGTAACTCCAGCAGAGGCTTTTCTGTGTAATAAGGTGTGTGCTCTGAGCGTGTTACTACGTTGTCACCTTTCAGTGCTGACATCGGCACAAATTTGATATTAGTAACGTTTAGCTGCTCTGCAAACTTAAGGTAGTCGGCTTTGATTTTCTCGTATACCGTTTCATCGAAATCGACGATATCCATCTTATTGATAGCAACAACAAACTGCTTGATACCTAACGAGTCACAGATAAAGCTATGACGCTTAGTTTGTACTTGTACGCCATAACGCGCATCAACTAAGATAATCGCCACATCACTGGTTGATGCGCCGGTCACCATGTTGCGCGTGTACTGCTCATGTCCTGGCGTATCAGCAATAATGAATTTACGTTTTGCTGTAGAGAAGTAACGATAAGCAACGTCAATGGTAATACCTTGTTCACGCTCTGCTTGAAGACCATCGACAAGAAGTGCTAAATCAAGCTCTTCACCTGCATTACCAACTTTTTCATTGTCTTTATGCAGGGCTGCAAGTTGGTCTTCATAAATTTGGTGACTGTCATGTAAAAGGCGGCCAATCAGCGTAGATTTACCGTCATCTACACTACCACAAGTCAGCATGCGTAAAAGGCTTTTGTCTTGTTGACGCGCAAGGTAGGCGTCGATGCCTAGCTCTCTTACTTCATTAATCGTGTCGTTTGTTTTAGACATTAGAAATAGCCCTCACGTTTTTTCTTTTCCATTGAACCGGCAGAGTCGTGATCAATCACGCGGCCTTCACGCTCAGAAGAGGTAGAAAGCAGCATCTCTTCAATAATTTCAGTTAAGGTTCCTGCTGTTGATTCCACAGCACCCGTTAGCGGGTAACAACCAAGAGTACGGAAACGGACCGATTTCATTTGCGGTACTTCACCTTCTTCTAAAGGCATACGCTCGTCATCAACCATAATAAGCGTGCCGTTACGCTCAACTACAGGGCGCTCTTTGGCAAGATAAAGTGGAACCATTTCAATGTTTTCTTGGTAGATGTACTGCCAAATATCAAGCTCAGTCCAGTTTGAAAGCGGGAATACACGAATACTTTCGCCCGGGTTAACTTGGCTGTTATACGTATTCCAAAGCTCTGGACGTTGGTTTTTTGGATCCCATCTGTGGTGTTTGTCACGGAATGAGTAAACACGCTCTTTAGCACGTGATTTCTCTTCGTCACGACGTGCACCACCAAACGCAGCATCAAAGCCGTATTTGTCTAACGCTTGCTTTAAGCCTTGCGTTTTCATGATGTCGGTGTGTTTAGCTGAGCCATGCACAAATGGATTGATATCAATCGCTAAACCTTCTGGGTTTTTATGGACGATTAAATCAAAACCATACTCTTTAGCAAGGCGGTCACGAAACTCAATCATTTCCTTAAACTTCCAGTTGGTATCAACGTGTAAAAGTGGAAATGGAATTTTTGCTGGGTAAAACGCTTTACGCGCTAAGTGTAATAACACTGATGAATCTTTACCGATAGAATAAAGCATCACCGGGTTTTCAAACTCAGCAGCAACTTCGCGCATGATTTTGATACTTTCAGCTTCTAATTGCTGAAGGTGTGTTAAAGCCATTGTTAGTCGTCCTACTAAAATGATTAAAATTTAAATTAAGCTACGCCAGTTAAAGGCTGGGCAAAGCTGCTGGTTTGCTCGGTTTGACCAAACCATGCAAGCTGATGGTGCAATGATGCAACTTCGCCAATAATTAATAAGGCGGGTGAAATAATGCTATGGCGCGAAATCAAATCTGCCAGCTCACCTAATTGCCCTGTAACCACACGTTGTTCTTTACGTGTGCCGTTTTCGATAATGGCAACGGGTGTGTCTGCACCGCGGCCATGTTTTAATAATTGTGCTTGAATATGTGGTGATTTAATCACCCCCATATAAATCGCTAAGGTCTGATTTGGTTTGGCAAGTGACTGCCAATCTAATTCTTGACCATCTTTTTTACAGTGACCCGTTACAAACTGAATGGCTTGGGCATGATCTCTGTGAGTAAGTGGAATGCCAGCATAAGCACTACAACCTGCAGCAGCAGTAATACCCGGTACGATTTGGTAACGTACTTGATTAGCTGCGAGAACTTGCACCTCTTCACCACCACGGCCATAAATAAACGGGTCGCCACCTTTAATACGGCATACTTTTTTGCCTTGCTTGGCAAAATCGACCAGCATCTGGTTAGTATCTTCTTGTGCAACACTGTGATCGCCTAAACGTTTACCCACGCAAACCAAATCGGCATCACGGCGCACTAAATCCATAATTTCATCAGAAACCAAGTAGTCATATACAACCACGTCGGCTTGTTGCATTAATTGTAGTGCTTTTAGCGTTAATAGCTCAGGGTCGCCAGGACCTGCACCAACAACATATACTTCGCCTTCAGGCTCAGGCTTGGCATCTAACATCTGCTCTAGCTGCGCTGTGGCAGCTTCGGTATTACCCGCTTGAATTTTACTTACGACTGATGAATCAAATACGCCTTCCCAAAACTGGCGACGATCGGCAAAGTGTTTAAAGCGTTGTTTTACTTTGTCACGGAAGCTGCCCACTAAACTTGCTAGTGGCCCAATATGCTGTGGAATAAGCGTTTCGAGTTTTTCACGTAAACGACGTGCTAAAACTGGCGCTGTACCGGCGCTTGAAATTGCAATTGTGATCGGGTCACGGTCAACAATTGATGGAAAAATAAAGCTGCACTTAGGTTGGTCATCTACCACGTTTACGAAGATATTGCGTGCATTGGCAAGCTTAAACACATCCTCATTTACGCTGTCGATATCAGTAGCAGCAATCACTAGCATCTGTTGCTCTAAATACTGCTCTTTGAAAAAGTCGTTAATAAGCGTTACATCACCTTGCTTTGCAAGCTCTTGTAGTTCATCACAAAATGCAGGGGCGACTAAGGTCACGTTGGCGCGGGCTTTTAAAAATGCTCGGCACTTGCGTAACGCAACATCCCCACCGCCGACTACCAGAACAGGCTTGTCGTCTAATTTGGTAAAGATTGGTAAATATTGCACTTTGTCTACACCCCTAAAACACATTGAATAAACTGCTTATTGCAGGTAAGCAGAATATAGTGCTCCATATAAAGTAAAAAATAATTAAAACCAAGTTTATATAGCTAAAAGTTATATATGGTGGTTGTGTTTGGCTTAAGGCTTAGTTAACAAGGGATTGCGGCGAGTTACAAGTAAATTAGTTGCCTTATGGTGATTAGTTATGATTTATAGCCGAATGATAAAAATTTGCTACTATAGGTCACTAAGATAGCAACAAAAAAGTAAACGTAATGAATAAAACACAAACAATCGCTGCTCAAGCGGTGGCGCTGATGGACTTAACAACTCTGAATGACACCGACACCACAGAATCAATTAATAACTTGGTTGCTAGTATTGAGCCAAAACTGGGCATCCCTGCGGCGGTTTGTGTGTACAGCCAATTTGTTAGTGACGCTAAACTGGCACTCGCTGAGCGTGAACTTCAGCACGTAAAAGTGGCGACAGTTACAAACTTTCCTGATGGGGAGCAGCCTTTAGAACAAGTGATAAATGAAACACTGTTTGCCATTGAGCGCGGAGCCGACGAAATTGATTTAGTAATCCCCTATAAAGCACTGATTGCCGGTGATGAGCGCAAAGTTTTAGAGTATGTCAAAGCGTCAAAAGAGGCATGTGGCAGCCAAGCGCAACTTAAAGTCATTATCGAAAGTGGCGAATTAACCGATGATCTTATTGCAACGGCAACTAAGCTGGCAATTAATGGCGGTGCTGACTTCGTTAAAACCAGTACCGGTAAAGTGGCTGTTAATGCAACGCTAGCTGCAACAGCCATCATGTTAAATACCATTAAAGCGACTGGTAAAAAGGTTGGTTTTAAGGCAGCTGGGGGAGTCAGAACAGTCACTGATGCTGCTGAGTATTTAGCCTTAGCCGAATCAATCATGGGTGAAGCGTACTTACAGCCAGAGCTATTTCGTTTCGGCGCTTCTGGGTTATTAAGTGATGTATATGCGACATTAAATGAATCGTGAGAGTGAACAAGAAAAAATAGCACTCGAGCATAGTGCGGCAAAGCTATTTTTACGCTGCTACGAAAAGCAGTTTGGTGTAACCATGCGTAATATCTGGCATAACACACCAAGTAAACCAGATGTGAGTTGTTATAAAGGTGATGAACGGCTCGATATTGAAATAGCGCATTTATATGCCAGTGAAACAGAAGCGATGGCGGTGCTAGGTCGCCCGCTGTCTATCTCAATGCAACGCGATCTCGCTGAAATGGCTTTAGCACCGAGTAACGAACGTTTGCACTGTGCTTTGCATCGATTGCTGGCACAAAAAGCTAAGAAACATTACGAGTCTTCGCAGCCTTGGTTATTAATTCGAAATGCCAGTACTATATGGCATTTTGATGATTTTAAGTCAGTACTTACTCACCTTGATGTGCCTAAGCAGCATCCCTTTCAACAAATTTGGTTGTTATGTGATTTTTATCGTGGTGAGTTGTTGCAAGTAGTGTGATATGTAGCAGGTTAGTGTAGTGAAGGCGCCAATAAAAACGGTGATACAGCCAGTGCTAACACTGGCTGTAAGTTTACTCAGTCAAATTTAAACATACTACCTAAGCTTTCTAAGTGTGACTTGTTGGTTTTGGCAATACACTGTGTATCATCAAGAGATTTTTTAGTTGCTTCATCTGCAAGCCCCGTCACTTTTAGCTTATTTTCTTGCTGATATTCAGTGAGCGCAATCACAGTGGCTTGATCATACTTTACGTCTTCAACGTCAAATTCTTCATAGTGTGGTTGCTGCTTCAAGTAACCTAAACACACTAAATTGAGTCGTGACATCGCCAGGTCTGTTTTTTCATAGTAAGGCATTCTGTGACTCGGAACAGTAACCGATGCTATTGGCGCTTTAGCCGGTGCTGCAGCTGTGGTTACTTTTAGTGGTGCAGGGGCCTTGTAGCCAGCTGCTATGGTGTTGTCGCTATTATAACGATAATAAGTTGTGGGCACTTTTGACTCTAAGAATTCAACGGCTTTTACGATTACTTCGCGCAATGCTTTTTCTTTTGGCGTGTTTGACCAGCCACTTAAATTTCCACCGACAAGTGCACCGCCAAAGTTAGTCGCTGCTGATGTGAAATCGAAGTCTTTACTGCCACCTTCAACGCTGGTTGCGGCTAGAATTCGCGAGGTGCGGGTATCAATTAGGCGTAAATCAATGGCCATGTGTGAGCCTGAGAAACCAGCCGATACTGAACTAAATACATCACCAATAAAACCACCGCTGCCTACACTGGCACCTGAACTATCATCATCGAACTCAGTAACCGCTGCAACTACCACGATTTCGGCACCTTCGATTTCACCATAAGCTGCTCCTGATGCTGCACTTACGCGCCCTGAAACAGCCAGGTCTTGCTCAGATAACACCGCATCGAGTGCTTGTCTTTCTAAAACAATAAATCGATTGGTACTGACTAATGCGGTTGTTAATTGATCTGCCATACCTTCACCGATTTCTTTTCGCCACCAACGCGAATCATTTGATTTATCGGTAAAGCGGGCTACAGCGATGCGAGCTTTTGGGCCGTTATATTGTTGCTGTGCGACTTCATTTACATTTGGACTATTTTTATTACTTGTTGATGTCGACGTGCTTTGACATGCACTCAGTGCTGCTGCAAATAACGTTAGCGAGATCGCCTTGTGTGTTTTTGTGAGCATATGATTTTCCTTAACTGATATCTCATGCAGAAAACTGGCTAACAACAATGTGTGAGCTGTTTGAATTTTTATAGATATAAAGTAGGTAAATCAGTGGCTTGTTAATAGTACTCAGACGAAAACTTTATTCACTGACGCGAAAATCTGCTTGTTTTGTATATTTTTCTCGGTATTGCTTTGGTGAGATCCCATATTGCACTTTGAAGCTTCTTGCGAAGTAGCTTTGTGAACTAAAACCGTTATTTTGGGCAACTTGACCTATTGAGTATGAGCTATTAATAAGCTGCTTTGCTGCTAGTTCAATGCGTGTATTACGTAAATAATCTGAAGGGGTGAGGGAGTAGAGTGATTTCATCTTCAGCTGTAAAGCGCGAGTACTCATACACATTGCTGCGGCGAGCTGTTCAACTGAAAATCCTTCATCTTGATAGTGGGTTAATACCACTTGCTTGAGTTTTTCAGTAAAGCAGTAGTCTTTGTTTTGCACTACCATGGTCTCTGTGGGGCTCGTTGCTATGGGGGCGGCTAGTTGTGCAGTTAAGTGTTGATTTAATAGCTGGCGTAAACTTATCAGACTTTTAACGCGGCTGATCAAAAGAGTCGGTTCGAAAGGCTTACTCAAAAAGTCATCAGCTAACAAGTCAAGCCCTTTTAAGCGGCTTTGCGTATCTGCTTTTGCAGATAAAAGTAACACTGGGACATGGCTGGTGGCAGGATTTTCACGTAGTTTAGCCAGTAGCTGATAACCATCCATAACTGGCATCATCACATCACTAATAATGAGATCTGGTAATTCATCTTGGCAAAGGGAAATCGCGTGTTGGCCATCAGCAGCACAAAGACAGTTAAATTCTTGATTAAATAAGCTGAGCAGTAGCTGTGTCATATCATGATTGTCTTCAACAATGAGAAGGGTTTGTTTAGCACTGCGATGTTCTAAGGTCGTTTTGCTCTGGTTGGTGTTCATAACAACCGGCAATGAAACACTAAAGCAGCTACCTTTACCTATCTCGCTGTGAAGTGTTATTTCTCCTCCATATGCTTCCACAAGTTGTTTTACTAATGTTAGGCCGATACCACTGCCTGATTCGATTGACGCTACACGTGTAAAGCGCTTAAAAACCTGATGCTGATCCTCAACAGCAATACCTATTCCTGTGTCGGTTATATTTATTATGGCTTGTTGCTGATTAACCGTTAGGCTTACGCTGACACTGCCACCTTCAGGAGTGTACTTTAAGGCGTTATTGATTAAGTTACTAAAAATAGAATGGGCGTGATTAGGTGCAATATTCGTCGCACATAATAAATGATCATTATCTTGAAAACTAAACTGTAAGTTTTTTTGCGCAAATAGCGGGGCGAAGTCTTGCGTAAGCTCGGTTAAAAAACGTGCTAATGAATATGGAGAAACAGTGTACACAGCAGTACTTGGTCGTTTGCTTAATTGCAGTAATTGATTAATCAGTTCAAGTAACCGTTGGCTGTTGCGTTTAATACTCGCAAGGTGTGTTTGTGATTGCGTGTCCTGATGTTGCTGTTGCAACTGACTGACAGGGGCAAGGATTAAACTCAGGGGCGTTTTTAGCTCATGACTAATGTTATCTAAGAATTGATCTTTTAATTTGTTTAACGCCACTTCTTTTTGTTTGTCTTGCTCAGCTAGTTTGCGTTTGTAAATTGCATTTAATAGTGACCAAGCCACGCTCAATACGGCAAGAAAATAAACCACGTATGCAATGGGGCTTTGCCACCAGGGCGGCACAACGGTCAGTGTTAATAAAGACTTGGTTTGACTCCATTGTCCATACTGATCTTTTGCTTTAATTAGTAGTTCATATTGCCCAGCAGGGAGTTGTGGATAATTGACTTGGCGAAGACTTGCGTCTGTATAGAGAAACTGCTCATCAAAACCTGCTAATTTATAGCCATATTGATAATGGTTTGGGTTTGCTGGATTTTGTAGAGCGCTAAACTTAAACCCGATGACTCCAGATGATTGCGGCAGAGAAAGCGTGTTAGTGGCATTTATAAGCAAATCAGATTGCTGATCAAAGTAACGCGTCTCAATCGCTTGGTTGTTGAGCAGCAACTCAGTTAAAACTGGGGTAGGTGGCGTATGAGTTAAATCTAACTGCTCAGGATAAAAGTGGTTAAAGCCATTGATGCCACCAAAATAGAGTTCGCCATCAGCAGCTTGAAAGCTCGCGCCGAGGATAAAAGATTGATGCTGAATACCTTGTTCGGGTAAAAATTGCTGTATTTTGCTGGTATGCGGTTGATAGCGGGATAAGCCACCATTTGTAGCAAGCCAAAGGTAACCCTGTTTATCAGCTAAAATATCAAAAATATTGTCATTTGCCAGACCATGTTGCTCTGTTATGTGCTTAACGGCAAAGGTCTGTTTGTCGACTTTATTTAGCCCTTGCATAGTGCCAACCCAAATAGTGTTTTTATTATCCAGTAATAAAGAGGTGACCATATTATGGCTGAGCGCATTTTGTTCTACTGAAGAAGAACGATCATTAAGGAGTGTAAAGTGCTCTGTGTCTATATCTAACTTGTTGAGTCCAGCACGCGTGCCTATCCAAAGCGCATTGTCATCATGATCATAAGCGAGTGTAAAAACAGTGTTGTTAGCTAGGCTGTTACGAGTAGGGTCATGTTGGAAGTGGCGGACACTTCCTGTGCTCGGGTCAAAGCGGGTAAGACCTTGGTTGCTGCCAAGCCAAAGTATATCGTTACCGTTACTCGCAATTGCGTAGACACGATTACTGCTTAACTGATGACTCTGCATCGAGAAGACCGCAAAGTCATCGCTGTCTTGTTGGTATTTAAGTAACCCGCCACCATAGGTTCCTATCCATAATTGCTGTTTATTATCTTCGTGCAGAGCAAAAATATTACTATTAGGGAGTTGAGACTTATAGTTTTTATAGCCATTTTCAGTTCGTAGATTAAGCCCGTCGCGAGTACCTACCCACAACTGGCCATTGCTGCGTTTGATAATAGCGCGAATAAAGTTGTGGCTAAGAGAATCAGCATTGAGAGTTTTTGTTTGATGAGAAAATTGCTGTTGAGAAGGATTGTAGCGCTGCACCCCAAAGCCATCACTACCAATCCATATAACGCCTTGAGGATCTTGATAAACTGACAATAAATAATCACTTTTCAACGAGTTTGTCAGTTGTGCGTCATGTCGATATTGCACTATATCCTGATGAATATTTTTGTCTGCTTCAAGAAAATAAATGCCTTTTCCATAACTTGTGATCCAAAGATTATTACTGCTATCAATTAAACTATCAGTGATCCAGACACCATTAAATTGTGCAATCTCATTGGTCGTGTCGTTTTTTGGCTCGAGCAGGTATAAGCCGTGTTTAGCGCCTACCAAAAGTTGCTGGTTTGCTAAAAGGTTGATGTGCCATAGTGCCGAGGTGATAGTGGCATGCTGTTCAAACTGTTTTGTAACACTATTGAACTTTATTAAGCCATGGCTGGTGGCAAGCCACAACTGGTTATTGCTTGTAACTATATCGCGAATAACAATATTTGGATTACCTGAGAGCTTGATTTGGAAATGTTCAACCTGCTGTTTAGGTAAATTAAACATCGTTAATTTACCTTGTTCATGGCCAAGCCACAGGTTGTCGAACTTATCAAACGCCATTGACCAGATTTTATCATCGCTAAGCGGCAGCAGTGAGCTGGACGAAGTATATGTGCTGAATTGCCCTGTTGTTTTATCTAAGCGGTTTAATCCTTTACTTGCAGTAGCAAACCAAAGCTGATTATCTTTATCTTGTAGACATGCGGTGACCCAATTACCTGAAATACTGCCTTTTAAGCCTGTTGCTTTAAAACGTTTAAATTCGTAACCATCAAATCGATTTAAACCACCTTGGGTTGCAAACCACGTGAACCCTTGTGCATCGTTGATACTACAATTGATGGAGTTTTGGCTTAGCCCTTGTTGACTATCGAAGCTACTTAAATGCAGAGGACGAGCGCTGACTGAGTAACAAATCAGTAGCGTAATAGAGCAAAAAAAACGAAATAATAGGCTATGTTGAGCAGTCAAATTGAACGTCCATTTATTGTAATTGTTCCTATATCGGGTTGATGATAAACTGCTTTTTAATCAATGTTAATATTGATTTTTAATTCAGCAGGTGAGAATTTAACTTATGGGTATCTTTTACACTTGTGTTAATGAATTGCGTAAGTATAATAGGCATCCACTTTGCAGGGGCGTAGTTCCAATTGGTAGAACAGCGGTCTCCAAAACCGACGGTTGGGAGTTCGAATCTCTCCGCCCCTGCCACTTTTACACAATGTGTGAAGTCTGAAATTAAAAATCGGTTTAAACAAGTCTGTTTTTAAGTTTAGATTTTAATGGATTAACCCTGCCAGTGCGCAGGGTTGTTGTGTCTGTAGTTAAGGTAAAAATATTATGAGCACGAATGTAGAAACTCCATCGAATGCGATGGATTCAGTAAAGTGGATTGTAGCTATTGCGCTACTAGCAGGCGCAGTCGTTGGTAACCACATGTATGCAGACCAATCTGTATTATTACGTGCTATTGGTGTAGTGGTTGCTGTTGCAGCGGGTTTAGGCATTGCCTCACTAACTGAAAAAGGTCGTACTTTTATTGCATTTGCAAAAGAAGCACGTATCGAAGTACGTAAAGTTGTGTGGCCAACACGCCAAGAAACAACACATACGACATTAATTGTAATGGTTGCAACTGTGATTATGGCACTTATCCTTTGGGGATTAGATGGCATTTTATTCCGCGCAGTAGGCTTTTTAACTGGATTGGAGATCTAATCCCATGTCGGATGAGAAGAACGAAAAGAAACTACGTTGGTACGTAGTACAAGCTTTCTCTGGTTATGAGAAGCGTGTAGCACAAACCATTCTTGAGCATATCAAGATCGAAGGTTTGGAAGATAGTTTTGGTAAAGTATTAGTACCAACTGAAGAAGTTGTTGAGATGCGTGCAGGTCAAAAGCGCAAATCTGAGCGTAAATTCTTCCCAGGTTACGTACTAGTTCAAATGGACATGAACGATGCAAGCTGGCACTTAGTAAATAGCACAGCACGTGTTATGGGCTTCATTGGTGGTACGTCTGATCGTCCTGCGCCAATTAGCCAAAAAGAAGCTGACCGCATCTTAAACCGTCTTCAAGAAAACTCAGAAGCACCTAAGCCGGCTACATTATTTGAGCCAGGTGAAGTTGTTCGTGTTATCGATGGTCCGTTTGCAGACTTCAGCGGTGTTGTTGAAGAAGTGGATTACGA
Source organism: Pseudoalteromonas sp. APAL1 (assembly GCF_021532475.1). Taxonomy (NCBI): domain Bacteria; kingdom Pseudomonadati; phylum Pseudomonadota; class Gammaproteobacteria; order Alteromonadales; family Pseudoalteromonadaceae; genus Pseudoalteromonas; species Pseudoalteromonas sp. APAL1. The sequence goes on from NZ_JAKGAW010000050.1 coordinate 17,365, forward strand.
AAAGAGCCGCGTAAAAGTGTCTGTGCTTATCTTCGGTCGTTCGACACCTGTTGAGCTTGAGTTTGGTCAAGTTGAACAAGACAAGTAAGTAAAAAATTAAAGCTGCCAAAATCGTTTAATATTTTGGCAATAAGCTTGAAAAAGGCCGCTGATTAACTTATAATCAGCGGCCTTTTTGTGTTAGGGCAAGTTGCGACTTGTTTTTATCACGAAAAGTGAGAACCAATTTTTAAACTGGGAAGCCGTTAGAGTACGCGTCCTCGCGCGCACAAGGCTATGACCCACCAAATGAGGTATTTATTATGGCTAAAAAAGTTGAAGCTATTATCAAGCTACAAGTTGCCGCTGGTATGGCTAACCCTAGTCCTCCAGTAGGTCCAGCACTAGGTCAACACGGTGTAAACATCATGGAATTCTGTAAAGCGTTCAACGCACGTACAGAGTCTATCGAAAAAGGCGCTCCAGTTCCTGTAGTGATCTCTGTTTACGGTGACCGTTCTTTCACGTTCGAAATGAAAACTCCACCGGCTGCTTACTTACTTAAGAAAGCTGCAGGCATCAAATCAGGCTCAGGCCGTCCTAACACTGAAAAAGTGGGTACAGTTACACGTGCTCAACTTGAAGAAATCGTTGAGACAAAACGACCTGATCTTACAGCGGCTGATATGGACGCTGCGGTTCGCACTATCGCAGGTTCTGCGCGTGCGATGGGCTTGAACGTAGAGGACTAAGATAATGGCAAAATTAACTAAACGTATGCGTACAATCCGCGAAAAAGTGGATGCGACTAAAGATTACGAAATCAATGAAGCAGTTGCTCTTTTAAAAGAGTTAGCGACAGCTAAATTCGTAGAAAGTGTTGACGTTGCTGTTAACCTTGGTATCGATGCTCGTAAATCTGACCAAAACGTTCGTGGTGCTACTGTACTACCTAACGGTACTGGTCGTGAAGTTCGTGTTGCTGTATTCACACAAGGCGCTAACGCAGACGCTGCGAAAGAAGCTGGTGCTGAATTAGTGGGCATGGAAGATCTTGCTGATCTAGTTAAGAAAGGCGAGATGAACTTTGACGTTGTTGTTGCATCTCCAGACGCTATGCGTGTTGTTGGTCAACTAGGTCAAATCTTAGGTCCACGTGGTCTAATGCCAAACCCTAAAACTGGTACTGTAACGCCTAACGTTGCAGAAGCAGTTAAAAACGCGAAAGCAGGTCAAGTTCGTTACCGTAACGACAAGAACGGTATCATCCATACTACTATCGGTAAGGTTGATTTCACTGCTGAGCAACTTCAACAAAACCTTGAAGCTCTTATTGTTGCGCTTAAGAAGGCTAAACCTTCTCAAGCAAAAGGTACTTACGTGAAGAAAGTAACTATCTCTACAACAATGGGCGCAGGTGTTGCTGTTGACCAAAACTCACTAAGCACGACTGTTGCTTAATTAAGAGTTTACATGGCGTGAAATTTGAACTATAATTTTGCGCCATTTTGTTGAGAAAGTTAATTTCAAAACAAGTAAAGAATTCGGGTTGAAGTCCATAATTTCGTAATGCCTTCGGGTAAAAACGATAAATTGGGCTTCCGTCCAAGACCGTAGGCGGCCCTAGGCCTTAATCATTTTACCTACGTAGACGGTGTGAATCCCCAGATAGATTTTTCCTAATCTTCTGGCTCTCGCCGTAAAAAGCATCTCCATCATTGATGGGGAAGAGTAGAACAGGGAAGCCAATATCGGCGACCCATTAAACCAGGAGTAACACCCATGGCTTTAAATCTTCAAGGCAAAAAAGCAATTGTTGCTGAAGTCAACGAAGCAGCCACTGGTGCTCTTTCTGCAGTTGTTGCAGATTCTCGTGGTGTAACAGTTGGTGCTATCACTGCCCTTCGTAAAGAAGCTCGTGAAGCTGGTGTATGGATGAAAGTTGTTCGTAACACTCTAGCTAAACGTGCTGTTGAAGGTACAGATTTTGAGTGCCTTTCTGACTCATTTGTTGGTCCAAGCTTAATCGCTTTCTCTTCAGAGCACCCTGGTGCTGCTGCGCGTATCTTCTCAGATTTCGCGAAGAAGAACGAGAAATTCGAAGTTAAGACGGCTGCATTTGAAGGTAACGTAGTAGACGCAGCTATGCTAGCAACTCTACCTACTTACGACGAAGCTGTTGCACGCTTAATGAGCGCTATGAAAGAAGCGTCTGCAGGTAAATTGTGTAAAACAATTGAAGCAGTACGTGTACAGAAAGAAGAGCAAGCTGCTTAATTTTAAGCTGTTTTTTTGTTCACTTTCGGTGTAATATTTTTTTTGGACTAAAATTAGTCCGTAATAATTAGGAAATTTGTAATGTCTGTAACTAAAGACCAAATCCTTGATGCTATTGCTGAAATGTCAGTAATGGACGTTGTTGCTCTAGTTGAAGCAATGGAAGAAAAATTCGGCGTAACTGCAGCTGCTGCTGTTGTTGCTGGTCCAGCTGCTGAAGCTGCTGAAGAGAAGACTGAGTTCGACGTAATCCTTGCTGGCGCTGGCGCTAACAAGGTTGCAGCTATCAAAGCTGTACGTGGTGCAACTGGTCTTGGCCTTAAAGAAGCTAAAGCACTTGTTGAATCAGCTCCTGCACCTATCAAAGAAGGTGTATCTAAAGAAGAAGCTGAAGCACTTAAGAAAGATCTTGAAGAAGCTGGTGCTGAAGTTGAGATCAAGTAATCTAGCTTACGCTAGGTTCGCTGCCTGAGAAATCAGGCAAGGGCTGGTGATTATTTAATCACCGGCCTTTTTGCGCTATAGAGCGACACAATCCTGTAGCGCAAATAAAATCTAATTTTCTCTTTACTTTCAAGTTGTTACCTCTTTTGGTGTTGAAAGTGGCAGAGCAAAATAGAACAACAATTTAATGTTGTACATCTTGGCATAGATGCCAGTTAAGTCTGTTCTTACAAGAACAGGTCGGGTCAAAGATCAGCAAGCTGAGGAACCCCATGGCTTACTCTTATTCTGAAAAGAAACGTATCCGTAAGGATTTTGGTAAACGTCCACAAGTTTTGGATATACCTTTCTTACTGTCGACGCAGTTAGAATCGTTTAAAAAATTCTTAGTCCCTGACGCTGATGGCGATCACGGTTTGGAAGCTGCTTTCCGTTCTGTGTTTCCGATCAAAAGCTACTCGGGAAATTCTGAGCTTCAATACGTAAGTTATCGTATTGGTGAGCCAGTATTCGATGTAAAAGAATGTCAAATTCGCGGTGTGACTTATTCTGCTCCACTTCGCGTAAAATTGCGTCTTGTGGTGATGGACAAAGAAGCACCAGGCACAGTTAAAGACATTAAAGAGCAAGAAGTTTACATGGGCGAAATTCCGCTCATGACTGATACCGGTACCTTTGTAATCAATGGTACAGAGCGTGTTATCGTTTCTCAGCTACACCGTAGCCCTGGTGTATTCTTTGATAACGACCGCGGTAAAACTCACTCGTCAGGTAAAGTACTTTATAACGCGCGTGTAATTCCTTACCGTGGTTCATGGTTAGACTTCGAGTTTGATGCAAAAGATAACCTATATGTACGTATTGACCGTCGTCGTAAATTACCGGCGTCTATCATCTTACGTGCACTAGAGTTCTCTACAGAAGAAATCCTAGATATCTTCTTTGATACTACTGCGTTTGAAGTTACTGACGGTAAAGTTCTTATGGAACTTGTACCTTCACGTTTACGTGGTGAAACTGCCGCTTTTGATATCAAGAGCGATGACGGTGAAGTCCTTGTTGAAGCGGGTCGTCGTATTACTGCGCGTCACATCAAGAACATCGAGAAAAAAGGTATTAACCAATTAGAAGTACCTCACGAGTACATCATTGGTCGTGTTGTAGCTAGAAACTACGTTGACGAGTCAACGGGTGAGATCATCGCAAATGCGAATGACGAGCTATCACTTGAGCTAATGGCTGAATTGGTTAAAGCAGGTCACACTAAGATTGATACACTATATATCAACGAAGTGGACAGCGGCGCCTACATGTCAGATACATTACGTATCGACACAACAAGCAACCGTTTAGAAGCATTAGTAGAAATTTATCGCATGATGCGCCCAGGCGAGCCACCGACGAAAGACGCGGCTGAAGCCTTATTTGATAACTTGTTCTTCTCTGAAGAGCGTTACGATTTATCAACAGTTGGTCGTATGAAGTTCAATAGCCGTGTAGGTTATGACACTGATACAGGCCCTGGCACATTATCGAAAGAAGACATCGTAGCTGTTATGAAAGTGCTTATCGCTATTCGTAACGGTGTTGGCGATGTTGATGATATCGACCACTTAGGCAACCGTCGTATCCGTAGTGTTGGCGAAATGGCTGAGAACCAATTCCGCGTTGGTCTAGTACGTGTTGAGCGTGCTGTACGTGAGCGTTTAAGCTTAGGTGACCTTGACGCTGTAATGCCACAAGATCTAATTAACGCTAAGCCAATCTCGGCAGCGGTTAAAGAGTTCTTCGGTTCATCTCAGTTATCACAGTTCATGGACCAAAATAACCCGCTTTCAGAAGTAACGCACAAGCGTCGTATTTCTGCATTAGGCCCGGGTGGTTTAACACGTGAACGCGCTGGCTTCGAAGTTCGAGACGTTCACGTAACTCACTATGGTCGTGTATGTCCAATCGAAACGCCTGAGGGTCCAAACATCGGTCTAATTAACTCATTGTCTACGTACGCACGTACGAATGACTATGGTTTCTTAGAAACACCTTACCGTAAAGTGGTAAATGGTGTAGTTACTGATGAAGTAGATTACTTATCAGCCATTGAAGAAGGTCAGTTTGTTATCGCTCAGGCGAACTCAAACTTGAACGAAAACAATGAGTTTGTTGATGAACTAATTCCATGTCGTCACAAAGGTGAATCAACCTTTATGGGCAAAATGGATCAGCAATATATGGACGTATCACCACAACAGGTGATCTCTGTAGCGGCAGCACTTATCCCGTTCCTAGAACACGATGATGCTAACCGTGCATTGATGGGTTCAAACATGCAACGTCAAGCAGTACCAACACTTATCGCGGACAAGCCGCTGGTAGGTACAGGTATTGAGCTTACACTAGCAAAAGACTCTGGTGTAACTATCGTTGCTAAGCGTGGTGGTGAAGTAATGTATGCGGATGCAAGCCGCATCGTTGTAAATGTACATGAAGATGAGCGTATTCCAGGTGAAGCGGGCATCGATATTTACAACCTTACTAAGTACACACGCTCAAACCAAAATACATGTATTAACCAAAAGCCAACTTGTATGGTTGGTGAGCCGGTAACACGTGGTGACGTATTAGCAGATGGTCCTTCGACTGACTTAGGTGACTTAGCACTTGGTCAAAACCTTCGCGTGGCATTCATGCCATGGAACGGTTATAACTTCGAGGATTCAATCCTACTATCTGAGCGCGTAGTTCAAGAAGATCGTCTAACGACTATCCACATTCAAGAACTACAATGTATCGCACGTGATACTAAATTAGGTCCAGAAGAGATCACAGCAGATATCCCTAACGTAGGTGAATCTGCACTAGGCAAGCTTGATGAATCAGGCGTTGTTTATATCGGTGCTGAAGTTAAAGGCGGCGATATCCTAGTAGGTAAAGTGACTCCGAAAGGCGAAACGCAATTAACACCTGAAGAAAAGCTACTACGTGCTATCTTCGGTGAGAAAGCGTCAGACGTTAAAGACAGCTCTTTACGTGTACCAAACTCTGTAACTGGTACTGTAATCGACGTACAAGTTTTCACCCGTGACGGTGTTGAAAAAGATAAGCGTGCGTTAGAAGTTGAAGACATGCAGCTTCGCGAAGCGAAGAAAGACTTCAACGAAGAGTTCCGTATCTTAGAAGCTGGTGTATTAGACCGTGCTCGTAAGTTACTTATTGACGCAGGTCTGAGCGCAGATTCAATTGCATCACTAAATGCTGAAAAGCTGCTTACGCAAAGCCTTGCTGAAGAAGACAAGCAAGCTGAACTTGAGCAACTAGCTGCTCAGTACGATGAGCTTAAAGCTGAATACGATAAGAAGTTTGAAAACAAACGTCGTAAGATCACTCAAGGTGATGACTTAGCACCAGGCGTACTTAAGATTGTTAAAGTATACCTAGCTGTTAAACGTCGTATCCAACCGGGTGATAAGATGGCGGGTCGTCACGGTAACAAAGGTGTTATCTCGACTATCGTACCAGTAGAAGATATGCCATACGATGACAAAGGTCGTACGGTAGACATCGTTCTGAACCCGCTAGGTGTACCATCACGTATGAACATCGGTCAGATCCTAGAAACACATATGGGTCTTGCTGCACGTGGTGTGGGTGAGCGCTTAGAAGAAATGATGAAAGAGCAGCGTGAACTGCACGAAATCCGTAGCTTCGTTAAGAAAGTTTACGAATTAGGTGATTGTCGTCAGAAAGTTGATATCGACTCGTTCTCTGATGATGAAGTTCGTCGCTTAGCTGAAAACTTGAAAGGTGGTTTACCGATCGCAACTCCAGCCTTTGATGGTGCTCGTGAAAGCGAGATCAAAGACTTACTAGAGCTTGGTGGTTATCCAAGAAGCGGTCAAGTTACACTTTATGATGGCCGTACTGGCGATCAGTTTGAACGTCAAGTAACTGTTGGTTACATGTACATGCTGAAACTTAACCACTTGGTTGATGACAAGATGCACGCACGTTCAACTGGTTCTTATAGCCTTGTTACTCAGCAGCCGCTGGGTGGTAAAGCTCAGTTCGGTGGCCAGCGTTTCGGTGAGATGGAGGTGTGGGCACTAGAAGCATACGGTGCTGCATATACTCTACAAGAAATGCTAACAGTGAAATCGGATGACGTGAACGGTCGTACTAAGATGTATAAGAACATCGTAGATGGTAACCATAAGATGGAACCAGGTATGCCAGAATCGTTCAACGTATTGTTGAAAGAAATCCGCTCACTGGGTATCAACATCGAGTTGGAAGAAAATTAAGCCATTTAGGTGCGGCGTAAGCCGCACCTGTTAGGCCGAATAGAATGTAGGGGCGATTGGTTCGCCCTCAAGATTAACCTCCGACAGGAGAGCTAAGGTGAAAGACTTACTTAAGTTTCTGAAGCAACAAAATAAGACCGAAGAATTCGATGCAATTCGCATTGGTCTTGCTTCGCCAGATATGGTTCGTTCATGGTCATACGGTGAAGTAAAGAAACCTGAGACAATCAACTACCGTACTTTCAAGCCTGAGCGCGACGGCTTATTCTGTGCCCGTATCTTCGGCCCAGTGAAAGATTATGAGTGTTTATGTGGTAAATATAAGCGCCTTAAGCACCGTGGTGTTATTTGTGAAAAGTGTGGCGTTGAAGTAACGCTGACTAAAGTGCGTCGTGACCGTATGGGTCATATTGAGCTTGCTAGCCCAGTTGCGCACATTTGGTTCTTAAAATCATTACCGTCACGTATCGGCTTAATGCTAGACATGACACTTCGTGACATCGAGCGCGTACTTTACTTCGAATCATTCGTAGTAACTGAGCCTGGTATGACAACGCTTGAGCGTGGTCAGCTTTTAGGTGAAGAAGAGTACCTAGATGCACTTGAAGAGCACGGTGATGAGTTTGAAGCGAAGATGGGTGCTGAAGCAGTATTAGACTTGCTTCGTGAACTTGATCTTGGCCAATTAATTGCTGAAATGCGTGAAGAGTTACCAACAATTAACTCTGAAACTAAGCGTAAGAAGATCACTAAACGTCTTAAATTAATGGAATCTTTCCACCAATCAGGTAACAACCCTGAGTGGATGATCATGACTGTACTTCCAGTACTTCCACCTGATCTACGTCCATTAGTACCACTAGACGGTGGTCGTTTTGCGACTTCTGATCTGAATGACCTTTACCGTCGTGTTATTAACCGTAATAACCGTCTTAAGCGTCTATTAGATCTAGCAGCACCAGACATTATCGTACGCAACGAAAAACGTATGTTACAAGAAGCGGTAGATGCGCTACTTGATAACGGTCGTCGCGGTCGTGCGATCACAGGTTCTAACAAACGTCCTCTTAAATCGCTTGCTGATATGATCAAAGGTAAGCAAGGTCGTTTCCGTCAGAACTTACTTGGTAAACGTGTAGATTACTCTGGCCGTTCTGTAATCACAGTAGGTCCTACGCTTAAACTACACCAGTGTGGTCTTCCTAAGAAGATGGCACTTGAACTATTCAAACCATTTATCTATGGCAAACTAGAGCGTCGCGGCATGGCTACGACTATCAAAGCTGCTAAGAAGATGGTTGAGCGTGAAGTGGCAGAAGTATGGGATGTATTAGACGAAGTAATTCGTGAACATCCGGTATTACTTAACCGTGCACCAACACTTCACCGTTTGGGTATCCAAGCGTTCGAACCTGTGCTTATCGAAGGTAAAGCGATCCATTTACACCCATTAGTTTGTGCGGCGTACAACGCTGACTTCGATGGTGACCAAATGGCGGTACACGTACCGTTAACGCTTGAAGCACAGTTAGAAGCACGTGCTCTAATGATGTCTACAAACAACATCCTATCTCCAGCGAATGGTGAGCCAATCATCGTTCCTTCACAGGACGTTGTATTAGGTCTTTACTACATGACGCGTGATCGCATCAATGCGAAAGGCGAAGGTACTGTATTTAAAGATCCTAAAGAAGCTGAAAAAGCATACCGCAGCGGTAACGCTGAGTTACATGCACGCGTAAAAGTACGTATCAGCGAGACTATTAGCTCTGAAGATGGTGATGCAGTTGAGCAAGTATCTATTGTTGAAACAACAGTAGGTCGTGCGATTCTTTCACTAATCCTACCTAAAGGCATGCCGTTTGAGTTAATCAACCAAGCCCTAGGTAAGAAACAAATTTCTGGCTTATTAAACGAGTGTTACCGTCGTCTAGGTCTTAAAGATACTGTTATCTTTGCTGACCAAGTAATGTACACCGGTTTCCACTACGCAATGAAGTCAGGTGTTTCAATCGGTATCGATGACTTAGTTATCCCACCGGTTAAAGCAGAAATCATTGAATCAGCGGAAGCTGAAGTAACTGAAATCAACCAACAATTCCAATCAGGTCTTGTAACGGCTGGTGAAAAGTACAATAAAGTTATCGATATCTGGTCACGTGTAAATGAAAACTTATCACGTGAGATGATGGCGAACTTATCAAAAGACACTGTAATCAACGCGAAAGGCGAAGAAGAAGAGCAATCTTCATTCAACTCAGTGTTTATGATGGCAGACTCAGGTGCACGTGGTAGCGCCGCTCAGATCCGTCAGTTAGCGGGTATGCGTGGTCTAATGGCACGTCCAGATGGTTCAATCATCGAGACACCAATCACGGCGAACTTCCGTGAAGGTCTAAACGTACTACAGTACTTCATCTCGACGCACGGTGCGCGTAAAGGTCTTGCCGATACAGCACTTAAAACAGCAAACTCGGGTTACTTAACGCGTCGTCTAGTAGACGTTGCACAAGACTTAGTAATCAACGAAGACGATTGTGGCACAGAAGATGGCTTAACAATGAAACCGCTTATCGAAGGTGGTGACGTTGTAGAAGCACTTCGCGAACGTGTTCTTGGTCGTGTTGTTGCTGAAGATGTATTAATCCCTGGTACAAACGAAGTACTTGTTGAGCGTAACATCATGCTTGACGAAAAACTGTGTGACCTTTTAGAAGAGCACTCAGTGGATGAAGTACGCGTTCGTTCAGTAATCACTTGTGATAATGACTTTGGTGTATGTGCTAAGTGTTACGGTCGTGACCTTGCGCGTGGCCACATCATCAACCCAGGTGAGTCAGTAGGTGTTATCGCGGCACAATCAATCGGTGAGCCGGGTACACAGCTTACGATGCGTACCTTCCACATCGGTGGTGCGGCATCTCGAGCGTCTGCTGAAAACAGTGTACAAGTTAAAACTAACGGTACATTGAAGTTACACAATGCGAAGTACGTATTAAACACAGACGGTAAGATTGTTATCACGTCTCGTTCAACAGAGATCACTATCATCGATAGCTTTGGTCGTGAGAAAGAGCGTTATAAAGTTCCTTACGGTGCGGTGTTAACTGTACAAGATAATGCAGAAGTTCAAGGTAACGATATCGTTGCAACTTGGGATCCGCATAGTCACCCAATCGTTCTTGAGCACAAGTCAAAAATCTCGTTCAGCGACATTGATGACTCAAATACCGAAGCACAAACAGACGAGTTAACTGGTTTAACACGTGTGGTTGTTAAAGACTTAGGTAAAGCGAATGCGAAAGAACCTAAACTAATCATCGAAAGCGATGAGCGTGGTCTGCAAGAAACACGTCTACCTTCATTCACAACGATTGAAGTAACAGACGGTGCAACTGCAAACCCAGGTGACGTACTTGCACGTATTCCGCAAGAAGGTTCGAAAACTCGTGACATCACGGGTGGTCTACCTCGCGTAGCTGACTTATTCGAAGCACGTAAACCGAAAGATCCTGCAATCCTTGCAGAAATCACAGGTACTATTAGCTTCGGTAAAGAAACTAAAGGTAAGAAGCGTCTTGTAATCACTCCAGCTGAGGGTGACGCATACGAAGAGATGATCCCTAAATGGCGTCAACTTAACGTGTTCGAAGGTGAGCAAGTGTCTAAAGGTGAGGTTATCGCCGATGGTCCAGAATCACCACATGACATCTTACGCCTACGTGGTGTAACTCATGTAGCTAACTACATCGTTAACGAAGTGCAAGAGGTTTACCGCTTGCAAGGCGTTAAGATCAATGACAAGCACATTGAGACAATTATTCGTCAGATGCTACGTAAATGTATCATCCTTGACGGCGGTGACACTGAGTTCTTAGCCGGTGAACAAGTTGAAGTGGCACGCGTAAATATCGCGAACCGTGAGCTTGAAAAGCAAGGCAAGATCCCAGCTAAATTTGAAATCCAATTAATGGGTATCACTAAAGCGTCACTTGCAACCGAATCTTTCATCTCAGCAGCGTCATTCCAGGAGACAACACGTGTCCTAACTGAAGCAGCTGTAAATGGTAAGAGCGATGAGCTTCGTGGTCTTAAAGAGAACGTAATCGTGGGTCGTCTGATCCCAGCTGGTACAGGCTTTGCGTATCACCAAGACCGTTTGAACCGTCGCAAGCAAGGTGAAATCGTTGAAGAGCAAACAGTAAGCGCTGAAGAGGCAACTCAAGCACTAACTGATGCACTTAACGCAGATATCTCTGGAAACCAATAATCTCAACTTAATCAATGGATTAAGAAATCGTAAGGCAGTTATCTGCTGCCTTACGATGAGTTAAGGTTGACAGGTTAAACTTTGCTCATTAAAATTCCGCCACCCATTTGCCTGCACGTTTAGTAACGAGCATGTAAACAGGGCGGATTTTTTTATTTTTTCAGTAGTAATTTTAATTTCAGGAGCTATTTAAATGGCAACTATTAACCAGCTAGTGCGTAAGCCACGTCGTAGCAAGGTTACTAAAAGTAACTCAGCTGCGCTTAAAGCGTGTCCGCAAAAGCGTGGTGTATGTACTCGTGTATATACAACTACACCTAAGAAACCAAACTCTGCATTACGTAAAGTAGCGCGTGTTCGTTTAACAAACGGTTTCGAAGTAACATCTTACATCGGTGGTGAAGGCCACAACCTACAAGAGCACAGTGTAATCCTTATCCGTGGTGGTCGTGTTAAAGACTTACCAGGTGTGCGTTTCCACACTGTACGTGGTGCACTTGACTGTGCAGGCGTTAGCGACCGTCGTCAAGCTCGCTCTAAATACGGTGCTAAACGCCCTAAGGGCTAATGGTTCTCCGTTAGTAAGGCCAAGCACTAAATTTTTAAATTAATTGTTTTGGGTATTGACTCTAAAAGAGCAAACCTGAAGATACCGGAGATACAAAATGCCTAGAAGACGCGTAATAGGTCAACGTAAAATTCTTCCAGATCCTAAGTTCGGATCGGAACTTCTTGCTAAATTCGTTAACGTAGTAATGTTAGACGGCAAGAAATCTACTGCTGAAAAAATCGTTTATGGTGCGTTAGACGTGGCTGCTGAGAAATCAGGCAAGTCGCACCTAGAAATCTTTGAAGCTGCACTTGAAAACGTTCGCCCACAGGTAGAGGTTAAATCTCGCCGTGTTGGTGGTTCAACGTACCAAGTACCAGTTGAAGTACGTCCAGTACGTCGCAACGCATTAGGTATGCGTTGGTTAGTAGACGCTGCACGTAAGCGTGGCGAAAAATCTATGGGCTTACGTTTAGCTCAAGAAATCGTTGACGCTGCTGACAACAAAGGCACTGCGGTTAAGAAACGTGAAGACGTTCACCGTATGGCTGAAGCGAATAAAGCATTCGCTCATTACCGTTGGTAATCTGTCCTTAACCTTTAAGAGGATCATATGGCACGTACAACTCCACTTGAGCGCTATCGCAATATCGGTATTTGCGCTCACGTAGATGCAGGTAAAACCACAACAACAGAACGTGTTCTGTTCTACACAGGTCTTTCTCATAAGATCGGTGAAGTACATGATGGTGCTGCAACTATGGATTGGATGGAGCAGGAACAAGAGCGTGGTATCACAATCACTTCTGCTGCAACAACGTGTTTCTGGAAAGGGATGGACGCTCAATTTGACGACCATCGTATCAATATCATTGATACTCCAGGACACGTAGATTTCACTATCGAAGTAGAGCGTTCTTTACGCGTACTAGATGGTGCGGTAGTTGTTCTTTGTGCTTCATCTGGTGTACAGCCGCAAACTGAGACAGTTTGGCGTCAAGCGAACAAATACGAAGTTCCTCGCATGATCTTCGTAAATAAAATGGATCGCACTGGCGCTGACTTCTTAACAGTGGTTAGCCAGGTGAAATCTCGTCTTGGAGCAACGCCTGTTCCAATTCAGCTACCAATTGGTGCTGAAGACGACTTTAAAGGTGTTATTGACCTTATTAAGATGAAAGCCATTAACTGGAATGCCGAAGATCAAGGCATGACTTTCTCTTATGAGGCAATTCCGGCAGAACTTCTTGAGCTTGCAGAAGAATGGCGTTCTCACTTAGTTGAGAGCGCTGCTGAAGCCTCAGAAGAACTAATGGATAAATATCTAGAAGGTGAAGAACTGACTGAAGCTGAAATTAAAGCAGCTTTACGTCAGCGTACATTAGCAAACGAAATTGTTCCAATGACGTGTGGTAGTGCATTTAAAAATAAAGGTGTTCAAGCTGTGCTTGATGCCGTTATTGAATATATGCCTGCGCCAACACAAGTGAAACAAATCCAAGGTATCTTAGAAGATGGTACCGAGGATGAACGTCCTGCTGATGACAACGCACCGTTTGCCGCACTTGCTTTTAAGATTGCGACAGACCCGTTCGTTGGCACCTTGACCTTCTTCCGTGTTTACTCTGGTACTGTTAAACAGGGTGACGCGGTATACAACCCAGTTAAAAGTAAGCGTGAGCGACTTGGTCGTATCGTTCAGATGCATTCAAACTCACGTGAAGAGATCAAAGTAGTCTACGCAGGCGACATCGCAGCGGCTATTGGTCTTAAAGACGTAACAACAGGTGAAACACTGTGTGATCCGAACTCAATCATTACGCTTGAGCGTATGGAGTTCCCAGAACCAGTTATCTCTGTTGCGGTTGAGCCTCGCACAATCGCTGACCAAGATAAGATGGGTATCGCGTTAGGTAAACTAGCGGCAGAAGATCCGTCTTTCAGAGTACAAACTGACGAAGAATCAGGCCAGACTATTATTTCTGGTATGGGTGAACTTCACCTTGATATCATTGTCGACCGTATGAAACGTGAATTCAGTGTTGAATGTAACGTTGGTAAGCCGCAGGTAGCATACCGTGAAGCTATCCGTTCAGCTGTTGAAGTTGAAGGGAAGTTCGTACGTCAATCAGGTGGTCGTGGTCAATATGGTCACGTCTGGCTTAAACTTGAACCGATGGATATTTCGGAAAATGATGCGCCAATTTACGAGTTCGTTAACGAAGTTGTTGGTGGTGCGGTTCCTAAAGAATACATCCCTGCGGTAGATAAAGGCATCCAAGAGCAAATGGCTCAAGGTGTGCTGGCAGGCTACCCATTACTTGGCGTTAAAGCGACTCTATTTGATGGTTCATTCCATGATGTAGACTCGAATGAGATGGCATTTAAGATTGCAGGTTCAATGGCGATGAAGAAAGGTGCGCTTGAAGCAAACCCAGCTCTTCTAGAACCAGTAATGAAGGTTGAAGTTATCACTCCTGAAGAAAACATGGGTGATGTAGTTGGTGACTTAAATCGTCGCCGCGGCATGATCGAAGGCATGGAAGAAGCATTCGGTGGTCTTAAGCAAATTAATGCGCAAGTCCCACTTTCTGAAATGTTTGGTTATGCAACTGATCTGCGATCTGCAACACAAGGCCGTGCATCTTACTCTATGGAGTTTTTGAAGTATGCAGAAGCCGCTAAGAACGTTGCAGATGCAATAATTGCAGCTCGCGCTGTTATATGATTTAGCTTGTCTGGCCCAATAGTGGGTCAGGCGTTAATTTCTTTATAGGAATTTTTTAAGATGGCAAAAGAAAAGTTTGAACGCGTAAAACCGCACGTAAACGTTGGTACAATCGGCCACGTTGACCACGGTAAAACAACTCTAACAGCAGCAATCACTAACGTACTTGCAAAAGTATACGGTGGTG
>NZ_JAKGAW010000051.1:0-30414 GCF_021532475.1 Pseudoalteromonas sp. APAL1
CGTCATTGCTTAGTAAATATCAGTGAAAATAATGTGCTGATTTTGCACTTCAGGCCTGACATTTAGCATTGAGTTCGCAAAACATCTTTATCTACATCAGCGACATTAAAGGTAAGAGTATCGAGTACAAACTATGCACCAATTACTTTGGTATCATTAACTTACCATACGATTATTGGTTCACTGCATGACTTCTCTAGGGAAAATTTATACATTCATAAAAATGCCATCACGCTAATGTTTAATTAAATTAGGAATTTTCACGTAAAGCGCGTATAATTCGCGCCCGTTAATATTTATCCTTTTATATTCAAAATTATTGGAGCATAAAGATGGCTTTAGAGCGTACTTTTTCAATCGTAAAACCTGATGCAGTTGCTAAAAACCACATCGGTGCAATCTACAACCGTTTCGAAACTGCGGGTCTTAAAATTGTTGCAGCTAAAATGGTTCACCTTTCAAAAGAGAAAGCTGAAGGTTTCTACGCTGAGCACAGCGAGCGTCCTTTCTTCGGTGCTTTAGTTGAGTTCATGACATCTGGTCCAGTAATGGTTACTGTTCTTGAAGGTGAGAACGCAGTACTTAAAAACCGTGAAATCATGGGTGCTACTAACCCTGCTGAAGCACTAGCTGGTACTTTACGTGCTGACTACGCAGACAGCATCGACGAAAATGCTGTTCACGGTTCAGACGCTGTTGAATCAGCTGCACGTGAAATCGCATACTTCTTCGCTGACGAAGAAATCTGCCCACGTACTCGTTAATTTCGAGTTCACAGCTAAGTCTGTGATGCAGAAGAAAAAGGGCTTTCGGGCCCTTTTTTAGTCATTAGCTAAGCCTATTGTAAATCTGTTTAGCTAATGACTAAGTCGATTAAATAATATACAATCGCGCACCAAAACTACTTACCACCGTCACTGATTGAGGTTGTTTCATGACCACTGAAAAAAAGATTAATTTGTTAGATTTAAACCGAGACGCAATGCGTGAGCTATTCGTATCGTTCGGTGAAAAGCCATTCCGTGGCGATCAGGTGATGAAATGGATTTATCATTTTGGTGTAGACAATTTTGACGACATGACCAACGTCAATAAAAAGCTTAAAGAAAAACTAAAAGCTGAATGCGAAATTGTTGCCCCAGAAATCTCTGTTAAGCAAGTGGCAAGTGATGGCACCATCAAATACGCTCTATTACTTAAAGGTGGCCAAGAAGTCGAAGCTGTTTGGATCCCTGAAAAAGACCGTGCAACTTTATGTGTTTCATCACAAGTTGGTTGTGCTCTTGAATGTACGTTCTGCTCTACAGCACAACAAGGCTTTAACCGTAACTTATCTGTGTCTGAGATCATCGGTCAGGTTTGGCGCGTAGCTAAAGACATTGGCTTAGACGGTGACAGCACAAAACGCCCTGTGACTAACGTGGTAATGATGGGTATGGGTGAGCCTCTGCTTAACCTTAAAAACGTCGTACCTGCGATGGAGCTTATGATGGACGATTGGGGTTTTGGTTTATCAAAACGTCGCGTTACATTAAGTACATCTGGCGTGGTGCCTGCGCTTGACTTATTAAAAGAGAAAATCGACGTAGCGCTGGCTATTTCACTGCACGCACCAAACAATGAGCTGCGTGATGTACTGGTACCAATCAATAAAAAGTACCCAATCGAAGAGTTTTTAGCGGCGTGCCGTCGTTATATTGATGGCTCTAAAGCAAATAAAGATGTGACTATCGAATACGTTATGCTGCAAGGTGTGAACGACAGCACAGATCATGCACACGAATTGGTTAAAACACTAAAAGGGACTCCTTCAAAAGTGAACCTTATTCCGTTTAACCCATTCCCGGGTAACGAATATGGTCGCTCAAGTAACAGCCGCATCGACCGCTTTTCAAAAGTACTACAAGCAGCGGGCATTACCTGTATTGTGCGTCGTACACGCGGTGATGATATTGATGCAGCTTGTGGCCAATTAGTCGGCGACGTTGTTGACCGCACTAAGCGTTTAGCGAAGAAGAAAATGCGCGAAGATAACGCAATTGCGGTAAATGTTCACCAAGCATAATCACAATATTTAAAGTAAAGCCTTTGTGCTAAACCTTTTATTTTTAAAATAATAGATGCAACACAAAGGCTTTTCGGTAAGATAGGCATACGGAATCAAAGAAGAGATTAGGTAATGCGATCTATACTTGCCCTAACAGTTAGTACATTGGCATTAGCAGGATGTGTCACAGAAAATAGCTACGACGGCAGTAACAGACCCGTTGTTGAAAAAGAAATAAACAACAGTGGTGCGGCGCGCACCCGTATAGCCCTTGCTTTACAATACTTAAAAACAGGCAATAATTCTCAAGCTAAGTACAACTTAGAACGTGCTGCCGATTTTGCACCTGATATTCCCGAAGTTCATTATTCTCTTGCCTATTATTATCAACAGGTTGATGAACCAGAACTCGCCGATAAAGCCTATCAACGCGCATTAAAAATTGCTCCAAATGATCCAAACACCTTAAATAACTATGGTGTATTTTTATGTGGTATTGGCGAATACGACCGTGCCGCTGAAGAATTTCTAAAAGCTATCGCAATTCCTAGCTATATTCGAGTTGCAGAAAGTTATGAAAATTTAGCTTTGTGCGCAATTGAGTTTGATGACTTTGATAATGCAGAAAAATACTTAAAATCAGCTTTAAATCACAGTTCACAACGCGCTTCATCGCTGATCACTCTCGCTGGACTTTATTACGCTAAAAGTGATTTACACAAAGCAGAAAGCGTTTTAGAAAAGTACGAATCAACAGGCCGTGTTACCCCAAGAGCATTAATGCTCAGTTATTTAATTCAACAGCGAATGGGCCACATCGAGAAAGCTGAAAAAACAGCCGGGATCATTTTACAAACTTATCCAGGTTCGAGCGAAGCAAAGATAATTTCATCAGGCCAAAATAAACGCTCAGAATTTGAAATTCTACGCGAAAAATATCGTCAAGCTCAGTTAGAAGAGCTACAAATTTCAAGTGATAACTTAGCTGTGAGTAAAGAGCAGCCAAAAATTCGTATCGTAAAGAAAAAAGTACCGCAAACAAAGGCACGAACAGGTCAAAGCACGGCTCTGTCTGCTGAATCTAACTCAAAACCAGCTGCGCAAGCGCTAGCAACAACATCAAGTAATGATCAACAAGCGTACGGTATTGAACCATCAACAATTGATGAAAATAAAAGCCAGCAGACAGCTGCAAAGATTGAAACTGAAAGTACCGGCTTTAAAACAGTTACTTCAACACCAAAAAATAGTAACCAAGCTGTCGATACGTCAGCCGTAGTAAGCGCGCTATCTGTTGACGTTAACCCACAGGCCACTGCCTCAGTCAGCTTACCAAATACTAAAAATGATGACGTAACGATTGTCTCGTTTGGTGAACCACAATCTGCTTATAAGCCAGAGCCCTCGGTTTCATCAAATCAAGTCGAAGCGGACAGTTCAGGCAGTGTGGTATTTTACGAAGCACAAAAGGATGAAAGCGTATTTAGTACCGACTCTGGGTTTTCATCTACATCAAGCCAACCTAGCTATAATGTGAGTGCAGAGCAAGTACAACTCCCCATGCTAAACCCAAGTGTACCTGCGCTGAATATTCCCTACCATATTATTCAAAATGGCGAAAACCTATTTAGCATTTCGGTGCGATACAATGTTAAACTACAGCAGATTTTGCAGTGGAATGGCTTCAAAGAATCGGATCGGGTCGAAAACGGCACCAAAGTGTATTTAAATGATCCGAACATTTATCACACGATCACTGAAGGTGATACGTTGTACAGCATAGCCACCCAGCATGGCGTGTTAATTGATCAATTAATGCGCTGGAATAAATTGAGCCCAGATGTTGCCCTTGAACCTGGGCATAGACTCTTATTAGTGGACCCTGACTCATACTCATTATGAATGAAGAAAATAACCTAGAACAACCGCAAGAAACGCTCGGCCAAGCGCTAAAAAAGCGCCGCGAAGAAGCAGGAATGAGCCTTGAGCAACTTGCCAGTGCATTAAAACTATCCGTTTTACAGCTGCAACGCCTTGAGAACGATGAGCACGAACTACTCGGCCCTATTACGTTTGTAAGAGGCTACATTAAAAGCTATTGCCGTGAGCTTAAAATTGATACTCAGGCAATTCTTGCTCTTTTACCTGAGCAAGTTGAGCCAGCTAAAAAGTCAAAGATGCAGAGCTTTTCGCGTCGTACAGAAAAAGAAGCAAATGATAACCGCTTGATGCTGTTTAGTTACTTTATCTTAGCAGTGATCATTGGCTCATCGGTTTTTTGGTGGTGGCAAAATAGCTCACCAGCACTTGAAGAACAAACCGCGACCGTAATGCCAAGTCAGCTCGAAACCAGTGAACTTACACCAGCAACAGAACAGTTGAGCAGTGAAACTGAGCAACTTAACGCGCAACCAGCAACAAGTTCAGTGCCACCAGAGAGTGAAAATGCACAACCTGCTACCAATGATGCCAACGTCGTTGAAGCTAAAAAGCCTATTGAAGAGCAGAGTAATTTAGACCCAGAACACAGCACTGTGGTAATGCACTTCAATGAAGACAGCTGGGTAGAAATTCACGATGGCAATGGCGATCGTATCGCATTTGGAGTTAAAAAAGCCGGTTACGTGATGACCGTAACAGGCCCTCAGCCGTTTAATGTTGTACTTGGCAAACACCAAGTGGTTGATATTACTTTTCAAGGTGAAGCCGTCGACACCTCACATTTTGCCAAAAATCGCTTAGCCAAATTTACTTTACCGTTATCAGAGTAATCGCAATGTTTTCAGAATCTCCTATTAAACGCAGAAAATCGACCCGTATTAACGTAGGTAATGTACCAATTGGTGATGGTGCACCAATTGCCGTTCAGTCGATGACCAACACCAACACCTTAGATATCGATGCCACGGTTGCGCAAATTCAAGCTATTCAAGATGCGGGTGCCGATATTGTGCGCGTATCTGTGCCGACCATGGAAGCGGCTGAAGCATTTAAAAGCATTAAAGAGCAAGTCACTATTCCACTTGTGACCGACATCCACTTTGACTACCGTATTGCGTTGAAAGTGGCACAATATGGCGCGGATTGTTTGCGTATTAACCCTGGTAACATAGGTAGCGAAGAACGTATTCGTGCCGTTGTAGACTCAGCGCGTGAGCATAATATACCTATTCGAATTGGTGTCAACGGCGGTTCATTAGAGCGTGACTTACAAGAAAAATACGGTGAGCCAACACCAGAAGCCTTGCTTGAGTCAGCAATGCGCCATGTTGAAATCTTACAGCGTTTAGACTTTGATCAATTTAAAGTATCCGTAAAAGCCTCTGATGTATTTTTAGCGGTGGGAGCATATCGTCTACTAGCTAAAGAAATCGACCAGCCTTTGCATTTAGGTATTACCGAAGCAGGTGGTATGCGTTCGGGCTCTGTTAAATCAGCTGTTGGCTTAGGTATGCTGCTTGCCGAAGGCATTGGTGACACACTACGCGTTTCACTTGCTGCCGATCCGGTACAAGAGATCAAAGTGGGTTTTGATATTTTAAAATCATTACGCATTCGCTCACGCGGTATTAACTTTATTGCCTGCCCGAGTTGCTCACGCCAAGAATTTGATGTGGTAAGCACCATGAATCAGCTTGAAGAGCGACTAGAAGACGTGGTTGAGCCTATGTCAGTGTCTGTTATTGGTTGTGTGGTGAATGGTCCAGGCGAAGCACTCGTTAGCGACATAGGTCTTGCAGGAGCTAACCGCCGTTCTGGTTTATATATTAACGGTGAGCGTCAAAAAGCACGTATTGATAACGATAACATTGTTGATCAGCTAGAAGGTTATGTGCGTGACTTTATCGCCAAAAAAGAGAAAGAAACGCCAATCGACATCAAAATCGTTGAATAATTCGCATATACTCGGCAAACCCTCAGGTTTGCCGTTTACCTTTATCGCCCAAACGGTATAATAGCGGGTCAATTTTTTAGTTTTTCTTGATGCGCGATTTTTCAGCGCAAGTACAGTATTTAGGATTTATCAGTGGCAAAACAAATTCAGGCAGTTCGTGGTATGAACGATTGTCTGCCAGGCGATACGCAAATTTGGCAGAAAGTAGAAGACATTTTACGTGAAACAGTTTCATCGTTTGGTTATCAAGAAATTCGTTTTCCAATTGTTGAATCAACCGACCTTTTCAAGCGCTCTATCGGTGAAGTGACTGATATCGTAGAAAAAGAAATGTATACCTTTGCTGACCGTAATGGCGATAACCTAACACTTCGCCCTGAAGGTACTGCAGTATGTGTGCGTGCAGGTAATGAAAACGGTTTACTGTATAACCAAGAACAACGCTTATGGTACATGGGTCCGATGTTCCGCCACGAGCGCCCACAAAAAGGCCGCTACCGTCAATTCCACCAATTTGGTTTAGAGACATTCGGCATCGCCACTGCTGATATCGATGCAGAAGTTATTTTGCTGACAGCCCAATTATGGAAAGAGTTTGGTATTAGCGAACACGTTCGTCTTGAGCTTAACTCACTGGGCTCAAATGAAGCGCGTGCTGACTACCGTGATGCGCTTGTTGCCTATTTAGAACAGCATGTAGATGTACTAGACGAAGACTCAAAACGTCGTATGCACACTAACCCGTTACGCGTTTTAGATAGTAAAAACCCTGATGTACAAGCAATTTTGACTGATGCACCTAAATTATCAGAACACTTAGACGCTGAATCAAAAGAACATTTTGCAAATTTATGTGAACGTTTAGACGCTGCTGGCGTCGAATACACGGTTAATGAAAAACTAGTGCGTGGTTTAGACTACTACAACCGCACTGTGTTTGAATGGGTAACCGATAGCTTAGGCGCACAAGGCACTGTTTGTGCCGGTGGCCGTTACGATGGACTTGTAGAACAACTCGGTGGTAAAGCAACCCCTGCAGTTGGTTTTGCTATGGGTCTTGAGCGTTTGGTGTTATTACTTCAAGCCTTGGAATGTGTAGGTGACATCCGCCGTAGTGCTGATGTATATTTGGCAGCCATGGGCGACAAAGCAAGCATTCAAGCGCCAATTATTGCAGCTCAATTACGCAATGACGTTGCTGGCCTTCGTGTTATGGTTCACGCTGGCGGCGGCAACTTTAAAAAACAGTTAAAACGCGCAGATAAAAGCGATGCACTCGTGGCCGTTATTATCGGTGAAGATGAATTAGAACAAGGCGTTGTGACAATTAAGTACTTACGTGAGCGTAAAGAACAAGTCACCTTAAAACTAGAAGAAGCGAAAACGCTACTAGCTGAGCTTATTTAAGCCCAGCTAGCAACAGAGGTAAGCATGGAAATTTATTCAACTGAAGAACAACAAGCAGAAGCAATCAAACGCTTTTTCCGTGAAAACGGTTTAGCACTAGGTATTGGTATCGTAGCTGGTTTAGGTGGACTATACGGGTGGAAAGCGTATAACCAAAGCCAAATCACCAATGCAGAAAATGCATCTGATTCATTCAATCAACTTGTTGAAAGTGGTGCCGTGCTAGAGAATGCGGATAACTTCATTAAAAACAATAGCGAATCAAGTTATAGCACATTAGCTGCTTTTGTTGCTGCTAAAGAAGCAGTAGAGAAAGGTGACCTTGATACAGCAAGCGAAAAGCTAAACTGGATCATCACTAATGAACAAAATAAAGAGCTAAAAGCAACGGCAACAATGCGTCTTGCACGTGTTCACCTTGCACAAAAACAATTTGAGCAAGCATTAACAACCTTGAATGCACAGCTACCAGCATCATTCACCGCTGCAGTTGCTGAATTAAAAGGCGACGTTTATGCTGCACAAGGCGATAAAGCAGAGGCGCGCAGTCAATACCAAGCTGCTGCCGACAATGGTGGCCTTGATAACAATCCGTTATTACAAATTAAACTTGATGACTTAGCACAAACTAGCCCAGCGGCGTAAGGGGTTAAGATGAAAAAGTTAACAGCGGCAACACTTGCTCTGTGTATCGCAACCCTAACTGGGTGTTCGTCAAGTGATGACGAAGAAGAACTAGTATTACCGCAAATTGTTAATCAATTTGAAACGGACGTAGTGTGGCAAGAATCAATTGGTGATGGTGTTCAACACTATTTTTCACGTTTAACACCTGCGGTACACGATGATGTGGTGTATGTTGCAAACCGTGAAGGCCTAGTTGAAGCGCTATCGCTTGAAAATGGCAACACGCTATGGCAAACAGACGTACGTGAAAATGCATCTTTTTGGCCTTGGGAAACCACAGAAAGTGCCAAATTATCGGGTGGTATTTTACAAGCTTACGGCAAGATTTATATTGGCTCTGAACACGGCTATTTAACAGCCCTTGATCGCGAAACCGGTGAAATTGTTTGGCGCAAAACAATGCCTGGCGAAGTACTTGCTAAACCAGCTGCAGGCGATGGCCTAATTTTTGTAAACTTAGCTTCTGGCAAATTATTAGCTGTGCACCCAGATACAGGTGAAGAGCGCTGGCGCTTTGAACAAGAAGTACCACCGCTAACATTGCGTGGCCAAAGCTCACCAACCGTCGCAAATGGTGGTGTATTACTTGGCCTTGAAACAGGCAAGCTAAGCGTACTAATTTCAGAAAACGGTTACTCTGCATGGAGTGCTGAAATTGCCACACCAAAAGGGGCATCTGAATTTGAGCGTTTAGTTGATGTGGATACTCAAGCACTGATCAGTGGCCCATATGCTTACGCAATTGCCTATAATGGTAATTTAGCCGCTGTTGATATTCGTTCTGGTAATGTTGTTTGGAAACGTGAATATAGCAGCTACCGTGATTTATCTATGGATAGCCAGTCTATCTATGTAGTTGATAGCGATGGCGTTGTTTACGGTCTAGATAAGACATCAGGTATTGAGCGTTGGAGCCAACCGGCACTACGCGGCTGGTACTTAACAGGCCCAACTGTGGCTGGTAAGTATTTAGCACTGGGTGACCAAGAAGGTAACCTGCACTGGTTAGACAAAGAAACGGGCGAGCTTGTATCGCGCGAAGACTTTGACAGCTCAGGCTTCTTTATCGAGCCTGTTGTTGCCGGTGACAAATTAATTTTATACACCCGAGATGGTGAAGTTAGCGCGGTTAAAATCCCAAACTAACTTACTAATAGTAAACGTTATTTTTCTAAGGCTTCGCTTGGCGAAGCCTTTTGTTGTTTTTTTAAGAGGTAGTTTATGCTTCCCGTGATCGCTCTTGTTGGGCGACCCAATGTGGGCAAATCCACATTATTTAACCGTTTAACACGTACTCGTGACGCCCTCGTAGCCGACTTTCCAGGCTTAACACGAGATAGAAAATATGGCCAAGCTGACTACGATGGCTATGAATTTATCGTGGTAGACACGGGTGGTATTGACGGCTCTGAGCAAGGTATTGAAACCGAAATGGCTGAGCAGTCGCTATTAGCGATTGAAGAAGCCGATATCGTGTTATTTTTAGTTGATGCTCGCGCAGGTATGACTGCTGCCGACCAAGCGATTGCTAACCATCTACGCAAACAACAAAAGAAATGTTTTGTTGTAGCAAATAAAGTAGACGGCATTGATGCAGACTCATATTGTGCTGAATTCTATCAATTAAGCCTAGGTGAAGTGCATCACATTGCAGCGGCTCACGGCCGTGGTATCACGCAACTCCTTGATACGACTTTACAGCCAGTTATTGCTGAACTTGCAAGCGAAAGTGAAGAGCTTGAAGAAAGTGATGACGAACTAATTGATCTTTACAGCGAAGATGAAGAAGGCGAAAACAGCGAGCAAGCCTTTGCCGACAAGCCTATAAAGCTTGCTATTATCGGTCGCCCTAATGTTGGTAAGTCAACACTTACAAACCGTATCTTAGGTGAAGAACGTGTAATCGTTTACGATATGCCGGGTACCACCCGTGACTCTATCTATATTCCGATGACACGTAACGATAAAGAATACATCATTATCGATACCGCAGGTGTTCGTAAGCGTAAAAAAGTAAGTGATGTTGTTGAGAAGTTCTCAGTTATTAAAACATTACAAGCAATCGAAGATGCCAACGTCGTGTTACTAGTGGTTGATGCGCGCGAAGGTATTTCTGATCAAGACTTAAGCCTACTAGGCTTTGCTTTAAATGCAGGGCGTTCTTTAGTTGTTGCTGTAAATAAGTGGGACGGCCTTGATGATTACGTTAAAGAGCGTATTAAGTCAGAGCTTGACCGCCGCTTGGGCTTTATCGATTTTGCACGTTTGCATTTTATCTCTGCCTTACACGGCACAGGTGTTGGTCACTTATTTGAGTCAGTAGACGAAGCCTACGAGTCAGCAACTAAACGTATTAGCACAGCTATGCTGCGTCGTATCATGGATATGGCACAAGCCGATCACCAACCGCCACTTGTTCGCGGTCGTCGTGTTAAACTTAAATATGCTCACGCAGGTGGCTATAACCCACCACGTATCGTGATCCACGGTAACCAAGTTCATGACTTACCTGATAGCTATAAACGCTACTTAATGAACTATTATCGCAAAGCATTAAATATCATGGGTACGCCAATCAAAATTGAATTTAGAGAAGGCGACAACCCTTATGCTGGTCGTACTAACAAAGTGACCTTATCGCAAAAACGTAAAATCCGTGCGTTTGCGAAAGAAAATCGCAACAAGTCTTAGCCAATTGCTAAACTAAGTGTAAAGTATTAAAAAAAACCTTGTGAGTATGACTTACAAGGTTTTTTTATTACTAAAACTATGCTTTATTTAATAAACGAACAATAAATAGAGCAACATAAATGGACTTTTTAAGTCAGGTTATTTACGTCGATAACGTAGAAGAAGTACTCGACTTTTACTATCAAGCATTTGGTTTTAATACCAATCATATCAGTGATGATGCCGATTACGGTGAACTTGTTACAGGGCC
Source organism: Pseudoalteromonas sp. APAL1 (assembly GCF_021532475.1). Classification (NCBI taxonomy): domain Bacteria; kingdom Pseudomonadati; phylum Pseudomonadota; class Gammaproteobacteria; order Alteromonadales; family Pseudoalteromonadaceae; genus Pseudoalteromonas; species Pseudoalteromonas sp. APAL1. The sequence goes on from NZ_JAKGAW010000051.1 coordinate 10,978, forward strand.
TGTTAAGCTTGCTTTTGCAACCCATCCGCATGCGCAATCGTACTTTAAGCAAGGGTATATTCGTGCCCACCCTAAGCAACCTGCACTTGGTTTTGAGCTAAGGTTCAGCTGCCATAATTTAGTAGAAAGTTACGATAAAGCAGTGCTTGCTGGCGCTGAGCCATTGTGTCCGCCAACTAAAAAAGACGCCCAGCATTATGCGTATGTTCGTGCTATTGAGGGCACCTTGGTATGTTTAGTAGAAGATTAGCCTTTGGTAAGGTCAGTCTTTTGTAAGTTCCGTTTTAGTAAGGTCAGTGTGTAGCTCAAGGGTTAACTCGCGTAATAACTCGATTCGCTCCAAACTCATGTTTGATCGCGCCATTAACTTAGCCGTTAATGCTTCGGCATCAGTTTTAAGCTGCATGCCCTGCTCTGTTAATGAGATTACTTTTTTACGCTCATCTTCATTCGATACCTGACGCGTCAATAAACCTTTCGTTTCTAAGCGTTTAACTATCGGTGTTAAGGTGCCTGAGTCTAAGTGCGTATCATGAGAAAGCGCTTTTAAACTCACCTGATTTTTATACCAAAGTGAGTGCATCACAATATATTGCGGATAGGTCAAGTCATAAGCTTCAAGGATTGGTCTAAACGCTCTGATCAACGCATTTGTTGCACTGTATAAAGTGAAACATACATTGTCTGATAACTTGTTGCTCATGCTGCTACCCTAAACTGAAATACAGCCGTATTATTGCCTTAATTTAGTTTGCGCGCAAATTATTTTACGACGATCTATTGCCTTTTATAGTAAAGATCATTAAATTGATCGCAAATAGTTTGCGCGCAAATGTTTTGTGCAACTCATTAATTGATTCTAATACAGCAGATTCGAGGTTTATATGGCGACAAGTCAACAAATTCATTTAGTTTCACGCCCAACGGGTGTACCAACACAGGCTAATTTTGCGCAGGTAGACGTAACACTTCCTGATTTGAACGACGGCGAAGTGTTAATTAAAAATACCTGGATGTCAGTTGACCCTTATATGCGCCCGCGCATGATTGATCGTAAATCATATATCGCGCCATTTAACTTAAACGAAGTGATGGAAGCCGGTGCTATCGGCGAAGTGATTGAATCACGCAATGATGACTTTCCTGTTGGGAGCAAAGTAAGTCATATTAGCGGCTGGCGTACCATGCACATTAGCGATGGCAGCGACTTAACGTTACTGCCAAACGTACCATTACCAGACCAACTGTTTTTAAGTACTATGGGTATGACTGGGTTAACTGCATGGGCAGGTTTAACAAAGGTAATTAGCCTAAAAGAAACCGATACCGTGTTTGTTTCAGCTGCATCAGGCGCGGTAGGTAGCGTTGTTTGCCAAATTGCTAAGCTAAAAGGCTGTAAAGTGATTGCTTCGGTTGGCTCTGACGAAAAAGCACAAATGGTTAAAGCGTTGGGTGTTGATGCAGTAATTAATTACAAAACGGTAGCAAACCTAACAGAAGCCCTTGAACAAGCGGCACCACAAGGCATTGATGTGTACTTTGAAAACGTAGGTGGCGATCACCTTGAAGCAGCACTCAATGTAATGAACGATTACGGCCGTATTCCTGTATGTGGCATGATCTCAGGTTACAATAACGACACTGCACAGCCTGGGCCAAGCAACCTGTTTTATATCAACTCGAAAAAGCTCACCATGCAAGGCTTTATCGTGATTGATTACTTTGATCAATTTCCTGAGTTTATTGAGCAAATGGGTGCGTGGATCAGCGAAGGTAAAATTAAATCTGAAGAAACGGTTTACCATGGTATCGAAAATGCTGTTGATGCATTTCTTGGTCTGTTCGAAGGTAAAAATAAAGGAAAAATGCTGGTTAAGCTTTAACACCTAACATGCAAATAAAGCCTGTATCTTAGTTGGTACAGGCTCTATTTAGGCAAGTTTAAAAAATACGATTGCCGAAACAAGCATCCCTTGCGCTTACAATCCTTCATACTCAGCCTTCCTTGGTTTTAAAATTTGCTTTCTGCATTTAACCATATTCCAACAATCTGTTTCAGGTACGCCGTAATACCACGCTTTAAAAATAGGTTGATACTTTTCAATCACACGTTGTTGCATGCGTTTTGAAAAATGAGGCAAGTAAAAAGTTTTGATCACCGTAATATGCCTTTTAATCATCTTTCCTAAATTAAAACGTGCTTGGCGATACCTAATATCTGCTTTTTTAAACTCTCTGCTATCTGGTGCGAATTTTTGCATGTCTTGTTTAGGGCCTTCCGCCCAGCCAGCCACTTTATTCATTTGTTCAGCAAATGGCTTAACAGTAAACGTAACATAAATGGGGTCATCAGCATCGGTAGGCGCAAAACCTCGTGGAAACGCGCCTTGGTGATAATTAGGATGGGTCACAGTAAACTCAATCGATGCATAGGCATTAGGTTGTAATAAATCTAACCGCTCCCGCGGGAAGGTGATTTGCTCATTCGCATAGGCTGCTTTAAAATATTTATAACCAAATTCAATACCGCAACTACTATGACCACACGACTCTGAATAGCCCGACTCTATTAAAAAAGGGAACTCTGACACTGAGCCATCTTCTGTTTTAATTGTCACAACGATGGGCCCACGATAACCATGCGCTTCATCAAATAAATAATTACAACTTGTTGTAAACAAACAGGCCAGTAATACACCGCAAAATTGCACCACCTTGCGCTTACAATCCTTCATACTCAGCCTTCCTTGGTTTTAAAATTTGCTTTCTGCATTTAACCATATTCCAACAATCTGTTTCAGGTACACCGTAATACCACGCTTTAAAAATAGGTTGATACTTTTCAATCACACGTTGTTGCATGCTTTCTGAAAAATGGGGTAAGTAAACCGTTTTAGTCAACGTAATGTGCCTTTTAATCACCTTTCCTAAATTAAAACGCTCTTGGCGATACATTATATCTGCTTCTTTAAATTCTCTGCTATCTGGTGTGAATTTTTGCATGTCTTGTTTATAACCAGTCGCCCAGCCAGCTACTTTATTCATTTGTTCAGCAAAGGGCTTAACAGTAAACGTTACATAAATGGGGTCATCAGCATCGGTGGGCGCAAAACCTCGAGTAAAGACGTTGTAGTGATAATTAGGATGAGTAACTTTAAAAAGAATTGTTGCGTAGGCATTAGCTTGCAATAGGTCTAACCGCTCTCGCGGGAAGGTAATTGGCTCATTAGCATAGCTCGTTTTTAGATATCTATAACCGGAGTCTATGCCACAGCTACTATGACCACACGACTCTGTGTACACAGACTCTATTAAAAAAGGAAACTCCGACACTGAGCCATCTTCTGTTTTAATTGTCACAACGATGGGCCCACGATAACCATGCGCCTTATCGAGTACTGTAGTGCAACTTGTTGTAAACAAACAGGCCAGTAACACGCTCATAAACACCACTAATTTTTTCACACTATTGACCTTATATTTTAATAATTATTTAGCGCTAATAACGGGGTTGTCGGCACTGCCACTAATTTGGTAGCCATAAATATCGGCAAGCTGCGCAAGCTCAGGCGACAAGGCAAGGCCGTTGTCTGTATCAAACAATAGTCCTAACGTTTTTAATAAGTCAGCTTTATTATTTTTTAAAATTGCATAGCAGATATTATCAATCTTAGTAATATTCGGGTTGGGTGATGCGCGGTCGTTATTTGGGCTCAACTCAGCCGAGTTTAGTTGCGAAAGCAAACTTAGAATTAGACTAAGCTCATGATCAGACTGAGAGTTTAGCTGTTTTATCTCAGGCTCTTTTTGTTCATTATCATTTAACATAACTACTAGCGATGTATAAATAAACAAAGTAGCGAATATGAGAATAAAATATAAAAAAACCCTGTTATGACTTATATTCACAGCAATTCCTTTTGTAAAACCATTTAAAACTTTAATAACCTTACACCAGCAATAAAGACCATCAAAAAAATCATTAAAAAAACAAACAAAAGAACCGAAGTAAAAATAAAGAACCAGTAATTTTTAACGATTTAAAGCAAGATAAAAAGCTCACCATGCAAGGCTTTATCGTGATTGATTACTTTGATCAGTTCCCTGAGTTTATTGAACAAATGGGCGCGTGGATCGGCGAAGGTAAATTAAATCTGAAGAAACAGTTTACCATGGCATCGAAAATGCTGTTGATGCATTTCTTGGCCTGTTCGAAGGTAAAAATAAAGGAAAAATGCTGGTAAAGCTTTAACACTTAATAGCTAATAAAGCCTGTATCTTAGTTGGTACAGGCTTCTTATTATCATTATCAGTCATTCAAAATCGATAAATACGCAAGTTCTGCTAGTTTTTCTAATGATGACGTTGCTTTAGAATCTGGCTTTTTAGCATGAACAGAGTAACGCCTTTTTGGGATTTTAACTTGAATAAAACCATGATTATTGGCCATATCAATACGCAGCATTTCACGCTCTTTTGGCGTTAAATGATTTTCATGGATCTTTTCAAGCTCACCATGATCGAGCCAAATAGCTGCACAGTTTGGGCACTCGTCTATTTCAACCACTTTTAGTGGACTAAAAAAACGCCGCATCATCACCACGTCAGGGCACTTCGGGCAATTAATTCGCGTTGCTATATCAACACATTCTGTTGGCAAGGTTTTTAAATGAGCCACCAGCACTTGCGCGGGTTTTAAACTTGGATCGCTAAAGTGAAATATTTGTCGGTTATCAAAAAATACGCCACCAGATTTTGATAAATATACTTTAACATCGCCAATACTCACTGCTTCAAGGGCTGTTTTAGTACGTGGGCAAAACATATTACATCCTTGTTTTTATAATTAATTTAGCGCTTTTGTTATTAACGGCTTAAGTGGCTCAGGTAAGCTGATGTGTCCAGCTAATACAAAGTCATGTGCTTCATCTGACATTTTTTGCCATGTTTTACGAATAATACCCAGCCATTTTTGTTCATCGTAATCAGGCTTGCTACTTGCAAAGTCAAGCATGTAATGCTCAATAAACACGAGGCTGGCGATATCTTCAATCAATTGGCTATCAGGATTTCGTTTTATATTTTTTTTAGCAACGGCTGCATAAACACGCTCACAATCAGCCGTTGAATAACCAGCCGCTTTCATGAGAGCTGTTACACGCTCAGCATGAAAATCATATAAAGCAGTGCGCCATTGATAATAACCTTGCTTACCCATAGGAAAATCACTGCGCGGAGAGCGCCAGCGCTCAATATGTTGCCCTCGGGCAGCAATATGCATTAGCTCATCGGCTTGAGGCTTAAAACGATTGAGCATATCGGTCATACGCATGGCATATAAACCTTCTTTTGCAAATTCTTGTTCATCGACTAGAACTCGGTTTGGGTCTACTGCATTGGCTGTATCAATGGCTTTAATTACGGCGGTATACATCATGGGTTCTCATTGTTATTGCTTCAAAGTGATTGTAAATGGCAACAATCACTTTAGCTATATTGCATCAGGCGATCTGGTACTGCTAGCTTGAGATCTAGTTTTGCAAAGTTAAATCAGCAGCAATACTTTGCTTTGGTTTTTCTATCATGCGCGCGAGCTCTTTTTCGCCATCGCTAACGATAATGGTTGGCGTATAAAGTAAATCGTGCTGCTTTGCTAAACCGCCAGGATCAAGCTTATCGTAGCCTACAGCCACTAATTTAAGGGATCCTAATTGCACATTCGCTGTATCAATAAGTTTTAAAAAACGAGGGACTTCACGTTTAGAGTCATGGCACCAAGTGCCTAAAAACACTAACACTTGCTTACCTTGCAGTGCTCTTATAGTACTTAGCTCTTCTTCACTGGGTGAGTAATCATTATATTCTTCACTAAAAGCAGGATAGTCTTTAAGTAAGTCTGCAACGCTGATATCTCCACTATAAGGACCTGAGCTTGCAAATGTAAAAGCAGAAAATAACAATAAAGCGATATAAACTAATTTTTTCATATTTTGTTCTCTGAATATTTTTCTCACCATAACCAATTTAACAGCAACACTCCAGCATGCTATTAACGTGAATCCTGTTTTTTGCAGCTTAAATTGGCATGTAAAGTAAATGCGAACTACTATATTAGATATATCTAATATAAGGCCTTACAATGCACACTTTAAGAACGATAGCGCTTTGCACCCTATTGCTTTCACCTAACCTTTATGCTGAAACGAATTCTGCTACCCTAGAAACCCAAGCAGCTGAGCGAGCAACTGAATTTGCCACTACGCTCAAATCAGCACTAGGAGCCGCTATAAAACAAGGCGGTTTAGTTGAAGGTATTAACGTGTGCAAAATGCAAGCCCCTGCTATTGCCGAAAGCTTATCAACCGATGGTTGGACTGTGGCACGTAAAAGCACTAAAAACCGAAATCCGAACAATAAACCAGATGACTGGGAAGCTGAGAAAATCGCCCAGCTAGTTGATATGTTCAGAAACTCAGAAAGCATTGATAATGTGACTTTCTCGACCAATAAAGATGGCCAATTCCGCTTTGCTAAAGCGATAAAAGTCGCGCCAGTTTGCCTCAATTGTCATGGTCAAACGATTGCGCCAGAAGTAAAGCAAGCGCTTAGCGAGCATTACCCAAATGATTTAGCGACAGGTTATCAGCTTGGTGATTTAAGAGGAATATTCTCTATTACCAAAGAACTCGACACGTCTGAGCCATAAAATATATGCCTTGTACTCGCATAGTTTGCTCTTAGCAATTAAAATACCCTTTTAAAATCAACCAAGGTGCCATTTATGTCTTTACCTCCTTGCCCACAATGTAACTCTGAATACGTGTATGAAGATCAAAACAACTTAGTATGCCCAGAGTGCGCTCATGAGTGGGATCCAAATGCTGTTAATAACGTTGATGTAATCGATGTAAGAGATGCTAACGGTACCTTATTGGTCGATGGCGATAAAGTGACCGTTGCTAAAGATTTAAAAATTAAAGGCAGCTCACAAGTAATTAAAATTGGCACCAAAGCCGTGATCCGCCGCGTGTTAGATAAAAAAGACCACGCACTAGACTGTAAAGTTGATGGCGTAGGTGAAATGATGGTAACTGCTAAGTTTGTTAAAAAAGCCTGATAGCATAATCAAGATTGTTATTGCTGTGAATAATTACACAGCAATTTCAATAAGCTAACTTTTTTAATAGCCAAACTTTTCAACAACAATCCCCGTTACTTCACAATGTTCGCAGCTCAACTGCCAGCCAGCAATCCATGTGGTTGCACTAAGGTTTCCTTTGCAAAGTGGGCAAACTTCGCCAGCAAACGTACTGGGAGTAATATCTTTAGCTTGCTTAGAAAACGGTCTTAAAAACCAAAGAATATTATCATCAATACTGATAGTTAGATCGTGGCGAAGCGTCTCGCAATAAGCATCAAACACCGCTTGTTTGTACTGTTTTTCGTCGTTTTTAAACAACCCACAGCCAATGCTCGAAGTGCTTTTCAAGCCTGAAGGTGACTGATTTTGTTATTTCTGATGCTATGCATGAATAAAGGTAAGCAATAAAGCATGCTTACCTTTATAGGGCGTGTTGAAATTTAACTAAATTTGTTTTGGTAATTTAGTCGATATAACGGCGGTAACAACAATAAAAAACAGCGATATAGCCAAACACGCTGCTAAGCCATACACCTGAAACACTAAGCCCGACAGCACAGTGCCAATTAAGCGTCCCATAGCATTAGCCATATAGTAAAACCCGACATCGAGTGATACGCCATCGGCGTCAGCCATGCTAACAATTAAGTAGCTGTGCAAAGATGAGTTAATTGCGAATAACACACCAAATAACATCAACCCGCCTATCAGCATTGGTTTTACAGCCCAGTCAAAACCAATAGCAAGGGCAATGACTAAGGTGACTAAAGCAAGCAAGGATGCCCACTTAACTGTTTCTGCACTTGGTGATGTTTGCTTATTAAGCTTAATGATTTTAGGTGCAAAAGATTGCACAGCCCCATATCCAATAACCCAACTCGCTAAGAAGGCACCCACGGTCCAGTGGTCCCAATCAAAGGCTTGTGATAAAAATACCGGTAGTGCAACTACAAACCAAACATCACGCGCACCAAACAAAAATAACCTCGCGGCTGACAAGATATTAATTGAATTACTCTTTGAAAATATCTCGTTAAACTTAGGTTTGTTTTTGGCTTTGCCTAAATCATTTTTAAGTGCAAAAAGACTAAAACACCACACCACCAGCAAAGTGGCAGCCATCGCGAGCATTGCACCTTTAAACGACATTAATGTGAGAAGTAAGCCACCTAAAAAGAAGCCCACACCTTTTAAGGCGTTTTTAGAGCCTGTTAGTATCGCCACCCATTTAAACAAGGTGCCTTCTTGGCCACTGGCAACCAGCATTTTAATTGAGCTTTTAGCACTCATTTTATTGAGATCTTTTGCAATGCCCGACAGAGCCTGCGCTAACATCACATAGGCAACACTCAGCCATTCAGCGGGGACTGCCAACATGAACAAGGCTGCAACCTGTATGGCAAGGCCAATATTCATGGTTTTGTTTAAACCAAGCCTTGCGCCTAAATAGCCGCCCACTAAGTTAGTGACAACACCAAAAATCTCATAAAACAAAAACAGCATGGCAATACTCAAAGGCGAGTAGCCAAGCGCATGAAAATGCAGTACCACCAACATTCTCAATGCGCCATCTGTTAGCGTAAATGCCCAGTAATTCCCGGTGACAATTAAGTACTGCTTTATATCAGCGGGAAGATTAGCCAAACGCGTCATTTCTTTTAACCTTGTAGTGATCGCGCAACTTTACGGGCAAGTTCGGCGGTGCGGTTTGCATAACCCCATTCGTTATCGTACCAAACATACAGCTTAACTTGAGTCTCGTTGACAACCATGGTTGATAGCGCATCAACAATGCTTGAGCGTGGATCAGTTTTGTAATCGATAGAAACAAGTGGCTTTTCTTCATAGCCCAAAATGCCTTTTAGCTCACCTGCTGCGGCTTCTTGCATCCACTGGTTAATTTGCTCAGCGGTAGTTGGCTTTGTAACCTCAAACACACAGTCAGTGATTGATGCATTTGCTAAAGGCACACGAACCGCGTGGCCGTTTAATTTGCCTTTAAGTTCAGGGAAAATATGTGTGATCGCCGTTGCAGAGCCGGTTGTAGTTGGAATTAAGCTCATGCCGCATGCGCGAGCACGGCGCAAATCTTTATGCGGCGCATCTAAGATAGTTTGCGTGTTAGTAATATCGTGAATAGTGGTCATTGAACCATGTTTGATACCAATTTTTTCTTGCAATACTTTAACCACAGGCGCTAAACAGTTGGTAGTGCACGATGCTGCTGTAACAATATCATGCTGATTTACATCGTATAAATCATCGTTTACACCCATTACAATATTCAGCACACCGTCTTCTTTTACAGGCGCAGTTACAACAACTTTCTTCACACCTTGATCAAGATATGCCTGAAGTAGTGACTTTTCTTTCATCACGCCAGAGGCTTCAATAACGATATCGCAGCCAGACCAATCGGTGTCTGCAATTGCTTTATTTTGCGTGACGTTAATTACGTGACCATCGATGATCACAGCGTTGTCGTTACTTTCAACCTCATGAGGCCAAATACCGTGTACCGAATCATACTTTAGTAAGTGAGCTAATGTAGCTGCATCACCCGCAGGGTCATTAATTTGCACAAACTCAACGTCGTCCCATGCAAACGCTGCTCTTAGCGATAAACGCCCCATGCGGCCAAAACCATTAATGCCTACTTTAATTGCCATTGTTAAGCTCCTACTTTTTAAAATTGTCTAACTTGTTTTACCGGGTTTGCCGACAGTTAACAGCAAACCGTTTTGTTTAATTGCAACAGCGCGCCACACGAGTTGGGCGATTATCCCCCATCGCATTTAGCCTTGCTAACTCGTTTTCTATGAAATTCGGTTCGTTTACCACGGTCGAGGTAATTGTTTGTTTCATCCACATAGGTAGAGTCGGGTTTAAAGAGTAAAACACCCACTGCTGGTGTTTTCTATCCGACAAAATGCCCTGTTTTTTAAGTTGCGCTAAATGCCTTGAAACCTTTGGCTGGCTCTGCTCGTTAAGTGCCGTCATTAGTTCGCATACGCAAACCTCTTGCTCAACGGCGATAAGCAATAAGCTTTTTAAACGAATATCATCTGCAAGGGCTTTATAAAATGTGGTTGGCGAAATCGATGCTGGTTTTTCTTTGTTATGGGATTGCACAAACTGTTTAATTCGCTCATTGAGCTCTTGCAAGGTTTTTTCAAAGGCGTGAGGTCCAGGACGCGTTTTAGGATCAATAAAGTCCCATGCAAGGCAATGGCTGCCATCGACGCGATTAGCACATTCTTTTACAGCGTCATCACATAGGGTAATGACGTAATCAAAATGCAGATTAGTGACATCGTTTAAGTGTTTTGAGTGTAAGTCATGGGTTTTTAAGCCAAAATGTTCAATCGCCGCAAGCGTACGAGGGTCTACCGCATAAGGTTCAGTACCCGCACTAAACACCTCAAACTCACCTTTACCATGATGTTTAAGCAACGCTTCAGCCATAATTGATCGGGCTGAATTTTCTGTACATAAAAAGAGAACTTTCACGACTCACTCCATAACAATTTGGTTATATAATATTTTTGTTATATAAAGTGCGCAAGTTATTTTTCTTGATGACTTAGTTTAAATTGAACTAAAGAAAGAATCTGGCGCATCTGTGCGCCAGCTTAGATTTTGCCGTGTTTAGAGGGTTATTTTGCTTGTAAGGTTAAATAGTCACTCATGACTTTTTCAAGCTGATCGTAATCTTTTTGCTGAGTAACAGCCCCTGCGACCACCACCTGCGTTGTTGGCTCATACATCACCAAAGTGCCCCAAAAGCCACCATGTTGATAAACTAACGTGCCGTTATATTCTTTTGCGAATACACCCAAACGATAAGGACTATCTGCAGGTAAGCCTTTATCAGATAGCATGAGTTTGAGCGTTTCTGAGTGTTTGAAGACCTTACCTGAAAATAAAGCCTGATAAAATTTAGCCATACCGATTGGGCTGGCAACAAGCCCACCGCCACCATATAAATCGACTGTTGGGCTCCAATTAAAAGTGTCGGTGCCATGCAAATATTGATGTACGCGTCGCGACTCATCCACAGCAACTGTATCACCACGTTCCCAGACCACATTTTCGATATGATTTTTATCGAAACTTAAGTATTGGCGAACCGCTTCAGGTAGCGGTAAATCTGTCACTCTTTCAATAATATGGCCGAGTAACACATACCCGGTATCTGAATATGAGAAACGTTCACCAGGTTTACCAACTGGGTCGCCCCACTCTACACACCCTTTAATTTGCTCGCGCATCATAATATCTCGCTGCGGATTTGCCATTATGCCAGCTAAATACTGATCGCTTTGGGCGTGATCGTATAACCCTGCCGTATGACTCAGCACTTGCTTTAGCGTCATTTTATCTAGGGCATAGCCATCGCTTTCAAGAAGCGCAAAAAAGTCGTCAGAAATTAACTTATCAAGCGTTGTATCAAGGTTTAATTTACCTTCTTCATGCAAACGTAGCACCGTTGCCGCAGTGAAGGTTTTAGTGACACTGGCAATTCTAAATAAACTATTTGGGTTAATAACTTGCGGCGCATTTTCTTTACTTTGCTTTGCCGTTGAAAAAGCATGTCCATCATCAACAATCACATGAAGTGCAAAACCTGTAAGGGGAGCTTGTTGATTTGCATTGAGAATTTGCCCCATTAAAGCGTGGTGAGTTTCGAGAGGCTTTGTAGGCTCTGCAGTCACAGGTAAAGCCACCAGCGATAGAGCAACAAATAAAGAGCTTAGCGTTTTTTTACTCGCTTGAGAACACCGACGTTCCATAACATTTTCCTTAAATATAGTCCTTAAATAGCGCCTACAGCTTTCGAAAAAAGGCAATTAAGCAGCCTAAAACTGCTTAACTGACATTAACAAACGACTTTCGCCTTGTCGAATTAATAAGTTAATACTACTTTATGAGCATATTCACAGCCATAATTACCAATAGCCCCGCAAAGATTTTTTTGATGGTAGACACAGGTAAATGATGCGTTGCTTTTGCACCTAATGGCGCGGTAAACCACGAAGTACAAACAATACCAAACAAGGCAGGCAAATAAACAAAACCAGCAAAGCCTTCTTTTAATGTAAAGTACTGACTGCCAGAACTGATGTAACCCACTGAGCCAAATAGCGCAATGACAATACCGCACGCCGAAGCACAGCCAATAGCTTTTTTCATATCGACCGAGAAAAACGTCAGTAACGGCACAAGTACCGCACCACCGCCAATGCCTATCATGGCAGACAGCCCCCCCGTGATGCTTGTATAAAATGTTAAAAGGCCTTTATTAGGTAGCGAGCGTGTTGTTTGGCTATCATTTTTACTGCCTAAAATCATTTTTAGTGCAATAAGCAATACACTCACAGCAAATACAATTCGCACTACATGTTCTGGTAATAGTGAAGCCAAAAAGCCACTGATAAGTGCGCCTAATGCAACCCCTGTCATCACCCACGGAGCCAATTGCCAAGGCACATTGCCATTTTTGTGGTGGGCAATAGCTGATGAGGTTGAAGTAAACAGAATTGAGGCAAGCGATGTAGCAATCGCCACCAGCACAACTTGCTCAGCTGGTAACACCTGAAAGTGCAGCAAGATCATGCTTAATATGGGCACAATCACCAAACCGCCACCAATTCCTAATAGCCCAGCTAAAAAGCCAACCCCGCTGCCAAGTACGGCGCAAGCAATAATAAGCACGATTAATTCGTTCATTGTATTTGTCTGTGTTGTTGATTTAGGGAACCGAGTATAACAACAATAAAGTACGGTGTTGCTCTCAAAAGTCCTGTTAAGTAGTGAATATTACTCACGTTTTATATGAAATTACTGCAACTCCAACAAATCAATTTAGAAATCTAGACGTCCAAAATGACTTAAAAGCATTTTTTCACTATCCGTTCCTAAAAGTTTTACTAAAACAGTAAATATTTATGAATCTGCCTCATGTTTTACCTGAAATAAAAACGTTTTTCTTCATGATACTAAGCACGTATAAATTGATACCCAAGCCACCTCAAAGTTAATGACCTAGCGATTTAAGGAAGGTGAGCAGCAATCATTTATCTCAGGAAATATGGACACATTGCTATGAACAACGATTTTAAATATACAGTTAAAAGTTTAAAGCTAGACGAAAATTATCACCCATCTAACAGCACGCGTATTACAACTAACTTTGCTAACTTGGCACGAGGCGCAAGCCGTCAACAAAATTTGCGTAATGCATTAAAAATGATTGATAGCCGCTTTAATGCACTAGCAAATTGGGATAACCCGCAAGGCAACCGCTATTCAGTAGAACTTGAAATCATTTCGGTTGATTTAGAAATTGCGGGGAGCGCTGAAGCTTTCCCATCTATTGAGGTATTAAAAACCAACATCATTGATCACCAAACTAATGAACGTATCGAAGGAATTGTTGGTAATAACTTTTCATCGTATGTACGTGATTACGACTTTAGCGTGCTATTGCTTGACCATAATAAAAACAAAACAGAGTTTACTATTCCAGATAACTTTGGTGATCTTCATGGCAAACTTTTTAAAAGCTTTATAAATTCAGAAACCTATAAACAACACTTTAAAAAACCTCCTGTTATTTGTTTAAGCGTTTCTGATAATAAAACCTATCATCGCACTGAAAACCAACACCCGATTTTAGGTGTTGAGTATCAACCGAATGAGTCGTCATTAACCGAGCAATACTTTAAAAAAATGGGCTTACAGGTGCGCTATTTTATGCCACCAAACACGGTTGCTCCGCTGGCGTTTTATTTCTTTGGTGACTTGCTGAACGATTACACCAACTTAGAGTTGATCAGTACGATTAGCACCATGGAAACATTCCAAAAAATTTATCGTCCAGAAATTTATAACGCCAATGCCGTGGCGGGTAGTTGCTATCAACCAAATTTAAGAAACAACGATCACTCTATCACGCAAATCGTTTACGACCGTGAAGAGCGCAGCCAACTGGCTGTTGCACAAGGTAAATTTACTGAACAACACTTTATTAAGCCTTATCAATCAGTACTTGAGAAGTGGTCTGCTAACTGCACTATTTAATGAGAGTAAAAATGAAAAAGTTATTACCGACATCTACAGCAGGCAGTTTACCAAAACCTGCTTGGCTTGCTGAGCCTGAAACCTTATGGTCGCCTTGGAAATTGCAAGGCGCAGAACTTAACGACGGCAAACAAGACGCACTACGCGTTGCCTTACAAGAGCAACAACAAGCTGGCGTTGATATCGTGAGCGATGGCGAGCAAACCCGCCAGCACTTTGTAACGACCTTTATCGAACACTTAAATGGCGTTGACTTTGAAAACCGTAAAACCGTAACCATTCGTAATCGCTACGAAGCAAGTGTTCCGAGTGTGATTGGCCCGGTATCACGCAGCAAACCAGTGTTTGTTGAAGACGCGAAGTTTTTACGTTCGCAGACCAAGCAACCTATAAAATGGGCGCTGCCAGGGCCTATGACCATGATCGACACCTTGTACGACGCGCACTATCAAAGCCGTGAACAACTGGCGTGGGAATTTGCCAAAATCCTCAATCAAGAGGCAAAAGAGCTCGAAGCCGCGGGTGTTGATATTATTCAATTTGATGAGCCTGCGTTTAATGTGTTCTTCGATGATGTGAATGACTGGGGCATTAAGTGCCTAGAAAGAGCAATCGAAGGCTTAAAGTGCGAAACCGCCGTACACATTTGCTACGGCTATGGCATCAAAGCCAACACTGACTGGAAACAAACACTGGGCAATGAATGGCGCCAATACGAAGAAGTATTCCCAAAACTTCAAAAGTCGAATATCGATATTATTTCGCTGGAGTGCCACAACTCTCGCGTACCTATTGAGCTATTAGCACTGATACGCGGCAAAAAAGTGATGGTTGGCGCCATTGATGTAGCAAGCAATGAAATTGAAACCCCTGACGAGGTAGCACACACATTACGTGAGGCGCTTAAATATGTTGATGCCGATAAGCTTTATCCATGCACAAATTGCGGTATGGCTCCCCTCCCTCGCCACATAGCAAGCGCCAAGCTCAGTGCGCTAAGTAAAGGTGCAGAAATTGTGAGGGGGGAGATTCTAGCGGCTAGGCTCTAAGAGTAGTTGCGAGTTTCTAGGGGAAAGGGGGGGAAGTTGCGAGGTTCGAGATGCTAGGTGTGCATCTACCTCATCCCTTGTCGGCATAAATGACGACCTTGTAGGTCGGGCTTTAGCCCGTCAAATTTTAAATTTGGAATAGAGCCGGATTATACGTAAGCGTGAAACGTGTTTCGCGCGCCCGAGAACTTAATCCCTAGCGCCACTGTTAACCTTTAGGGTGTTTAAGCTCAAGCAAGTCCCATTTGTTGCCATATAAATCCTGAAACACCACCACAGTGCCGTAAGGCTCTTCTCTTGGTGATTCATTAAATACAACACCTTTACTTTTCATGCTGTTGTAATCACGCCAAAAGTCATTGCTGTGTAAAAACAAAAATACTCGACCACCGGTTTGATTACCAACAGCGTGCATTTGCTGTTGATTACTGGCTTTTGCAAGTAGCAGGTGTGTACCATTAGAACCCGGTGGCGAGACTAAAACCCACCGTTTTCCCTCGCCTAAATCGGTATCTTCAATCAATGTAAATTGTAATTTTTCGGTGTAGAAGGCTATGGCTTCATCGTAATCATTTACCACCAGTGCAACACTGCCGATGTGTTGCTTTATCTCATTTTTCATTACAAAACCTTGCTGCATAAAACCCATTTGGATTATCAGTGTGCCTATTAACGAAAAACAAAACAACTGATTAAGTGAATGACAGTTTAAAGCCGCAGCACAGCAATATCAGCGGATAAAAAACAAGAAAATAAAGAATAAAATATTCAAAGAAAAGACACCAAAAAAGCTCAACCAATTGTTTTAATTGATCATGTATATATAAACACCAGAAAAACCACCTCGTCCCCAAAACGAAAAAAACAATTAAATACAAAAAGTTAAAGATTTTTAGGTACAAAACAAAAGAAAATCCAAAAACACCAAATAAATAATAAAATATTCTTGATCTGTTATATATTTGTACTATTTTAATTTAAGCAGCGACTGTATAGGTGTTGTATTTCGGTCACTGGTAATTAAAAAGCAAGATCCTTTAAGGGTCTTAGTTTCGCTATTAATGCTCAGTAACAACGAGTCAGATTAAAATAATAACAAATTTGAAAGGTGCAAAATGAAAGCTCTTCGCTTATCTAAAATGACCATTGCAGTTCAGTCAGCAATGCTATTGACTGCAAGTATGTCAATGCCAACCTTTTCACAAGAGGTGAAAAAGGACTTACCCACAAATAAAAATTCAGAAAAAAATCTCAAAGATGAAGAAATCGAAGTTATTCAAGTAACAGGTATTCGCTCATCTTTGCGTGAGAACTTGAATAACAAACGATATTCAGATGTTATTGTTGATTCTATTAATACAGAAGATATTGCCAAAAACCCTGATAAAAATATGGCTGAAGCGTTGCAACGTGTGGCTGGGGTACAAATTGAGCGACAATTTGGTGAAGGCTCTAAAGTGTCTATTCGTGGCACGTCACCCGAACTAACCAATACCCTAGTTAATGGTCAATCAGCCAAATCAGCATCCTATTTACCAGGCCAATCAGAAAGTAATGCCTTTGATTTTTCAAATATTCCAGCAGAGCGTGTTTCTAAAATTGAAGTCCATAAATCAGCCCGTGCCGACCTTGATGCCGGTGGTATTGGCGGCACCGTCATATTACATACTAAAAAACCTTTGGAACAAGAAGATGGCTATGGGTATTTTAATGTTGAATCAGAGTATAACGACTCTTCAAAGAAGTATTCACCCCAAGTATCAACAGCCTATAACTTTGTCTCTGAAAATAAAAAGTTTGGCGCTTCAATTAGCGTAAGTCATCAACAACGCAAGGCATTTCGTACCGGTTTTGAATCAGATGGTATTGCTGGTAATGAAGGCGCGATCAGCACAGGCTTTGCACAAACAGATGCAATAGAGTGTCCTACAGAAGCATGTGCGAGCAGCGATATCAATCTGCGCCATATGAACAATCATGCCCTAATCATTACACGTCACATGGCGTTAAATGGTTATACCTACGGTGACTTAGAAGCAGTCGCAAATAATGGTGCTTATTGGCCAACAGAAGATCCCAGTAACTCTGGTGTATGGAACAACTATACACAAAATTGGGGGCAACTAGATGAAGTGATAGACCCAACTTATATTGACCCAGTATGGGGGCTTTTTTGGGGTAGCAGAAGAGAAGCAGGGTTAGGTCAAACTCCTGCTAGAACATTAGGTAACATGGTCTACGCGCCAGCTTTCTCAACCGATGAAAGCCGCCTAGATACAACTTTAAACTTTCAGTGGGCACCTATTGATAACTTAAGTTTAAACCTAGAGATAAATCAGAATAAGTCTGATCGAGATAATAAAAATGACAATTTATATGCTCAACCACACCGTATTGTGCAACTGCTGTATAGCAACGAAGTGCCTGGCATAGATCCCCGACTCGTGATGGATCCTGAACGCGATATTGTTTTATCAGCAACCTACCCTATTGATGGCACTAATTTAGTTCGCGGTGCAGGCATGGTCTGGGATGGTAACAACTATTACGATGGCGATATTCGATGGGGTGAAATGATCCGTCGCGACTCAAACGATAGAAGTGGCACCGAAACTGAACAAAATCGCTACCATCTTACTGTTGATTTTGAACACGATGACTTTGTAATGAAGTTTCAAGCTGGTCACACAGAAGCAGAGAGTACCGTACTCGATCGTGGAACCACACTTGCCAGTCGTTATGGGGATTACGAAACGCTTTACTCAGGTGACGATGCATCTTTAAAAATCCCAACTTATGAAGGGGTCAATTTAGGGTATGGATATAACCCCGATACCGGCAAAGTATATTGGGGGCTTGAGGCTGACCCATCACTAACAGGGCAAGCGCTTATCGATGCACAACAGCGCGCTAAAAACTTCTTGCTTGCGCCTACTAACGAGTTTTATTTACTAACAGGTGGCTTAAATAACTCTGCTCGCTACCGTGAAAACACCGAAGATTTTCTGCAAGGAGATATTACGTGGTCTTTCGAGAATGACTTTTATATTGATAGCATCAAATTTGGCGCTAAGTATCGCGATATAGAACGTACACAGCGCTACTATACAGAAGGAGCGCGTTTTCATGGCTATGCAAATGAATCAAGTGATTTCCCTCTCATTCTGGCAGAGCAAATTGTAGGTGGTACGGTATCTGGCTTAGACTCTGCGGGTCATGATATACCAAATGAATATTTTGATATCGACCAAGCAAAACGTGACTCGTTGCTCAATGATCACTTTTTATTACTCAATTCAGAAGGCACACCGAATGAAGGTGCTTGTGTAGATGCAATCGCAAACTCAGCAAACCCTGAAAACTATTATGGCTGTCGTTCTGGTTTAACTGAATCGGCAGGATCAGCCTATAAAGTAACTGAAGAATTACTAGCCTATTATGCAATGGCAAACTTCAGTGGTGAAAAATTCAGAGGTAATGTAGGTATTCGCGTAGTCGACACACAACGAGAATCTGTCGGTAATGAAGTGGCAAAAGATGAAAATGGTCAGCTTCTTTCATACCCTATTGATGAAACCGATCCAAATTATGTCGCGGGTCTTGCTGGTTTTAATCAGTATTCGCCGCTTGTGCAAAAAAGTAGTACTAAAGACTATTTACCAAGTTTTAATATTGCTTATGACCTTGCTGACGATCTTGTTCTAAGAGCCGCCGCGTCAAAGAATATTTCTCATCCGAGCCTTACTCAGCTCAGAAGTAACTTTAGCTTAGTAACCGAACGCTACCGATTCTACACTGACGGTAGACAGCAAGATTTAACCCCAAATGGAGATGCTGAGCGCCTACCAATGGATTCGCAGCGCCGAGGATCGGTTGGTAATCCAAACTTAGGTTCATATTCATCAGTCAACTCTGAAGTAGGCGTAGAATGGTACTTTGCTGAGTCATCTATTTTTGCCATTACAGCCTTTCAAAAAGATATTAAAGATATGGTGCGATCATCATCTCAAGTTCAAGACTTAAGTTACCTAGGGGATGAAGGGAAAACAGATGATAACGGTTACTCAATATACGGAGACTACGTTGTTAGTTCTTACTTCAATACAGGTGAGCAAAAAGTAAAAGGGCTTGAATTTCAGTTACAACATGATTTCGGTAATGGTT
>NZ_JAKGAW010000052.1:0-29992 GCF_021532475.1 Pseudoalteromonas sp. APAL1
CTTTAATTGACGATGTAGCCGAGCAAGATGCAGCAGCTGAAGAGCCTGCGGTTGATGAGCTAGTCGACGAGCAAGACGATGACGATAGCCTTGATAGCGATGATATTGAATCTTTAATCGACGATGTAGACGAGCAAGATGCAGCAGCTGAAGAGCCTGCGGTTGATGAGCTAGTCGACGAGCAAGACGATGAAGATAGCCTTGATATCGATGACATTGACTCTTTAATCGACGAAGGTGATCTTGAAGAAAGTGATTCAGAAGATGCACTTGAAGAAGACGATATAGATTCTTTACTTGATGAAGTTGAACAAGCACAGCCAAGCAGTTCTGAGGACGAGTTAGCTGACTCTTTAGATATGGGCGATTTAGACTCACTACTGGAAGAAGATGATGATGAAGCTGTTTCAGATGACGAGCTTGAACAGTTAATTCAAGAGGCTAATGAACTTAAAGAAGATACACAAGCTCAGATAGATGACTTAAGTCATGATGATGCCCAAAGCCAAGAACACGATGAGAGTTTACAAGAGTCACTAGAAGATCTAGCTGATGCAGACCAAGCAATAGACGACTTGAATGTTGAGTCAGTGGCTTCTGATTTAGTCGATATTGATGAAGCGCTTAATCACGAGTTTAACGAAGACACCGATGATCTACTAGATGACGAAGATTCACTGGATGAATTTGATGATCCATCACTAAAAAGTGTTGATGAATTATTAAGTGAAATAGGTGAAGACGAAGATGATTATATAGCAGCTCCAGACTGGTCTATTGATGATGAACCTCAAGAAGATATTGAAGAAGTTGAAATAGATTTAGGTGACGATCCTCTTGCCGATGATCAACTAACAGATGAATTTGACCTAGGCGTTGAAGATGAGCCTCTCGTTCAAGACACAGTTACACCGAGTCAAGAACTTGATGAATACCCTGAACTTGAGTTAGATGATGCTGGTTTTGAGTCAGAAGACTCAATTGATGAGTTCCAAGATGATTTATCTTTACAGCCAAGTCAGGCAGAGCAAGATCTTGCAAATTCACTGGCGGGTGGTAATGAACTTAATCAGTTAGAGGATGACTTTGACGATGAGTTGTTGCTAGATAATGAGTTTACTGAGCAAGATGCTCTAGAATCTGAAGATGACTTAACAGAGTCAAATGATGCAGTGGGTACAAGTGCTGAGTCTGAGCTGGCGACAGCTGCAGATAATAGCGATAACCTTGAGAGCGAAGCGGAGTTTGAGCTAGACCTTGACGATATTGAGCTTGAACATGAAGACGAAGCTGACACCATCGCAGACATTGAATCAGAAATTGTGGGCAGTGATGACTTAACTACGCTATCTGATGATGAAATCGACGATGATTTCATGGCTGATTTAACTCAAACAGACTTTGATGCGCTGCTAAATGAGCTAGCAGAGCCAGATGAAGCCGACATTGCAGATGCCAGTGAGTTTGATGTTGATTTTAACGCACTGTTAAATGAAGACTTGCAGATTGAAAACGACGCACAGCCAGAGCCTGAGGATAATGTATCAGCAGCTCAAGAGCCTGAGTCTACAGGCGATGAGTTTGTTGATATTGACTCGTTACTTGAGCAAAGCGACGATGAAGCATTAGACCATGAACCTTACGATGAGGTTGATATGGATGTAGGGCTTAGTGATTTTAATGAATTACTCGCAGGTGACAACCCAACAGATGTTGATGCCGAAAGTGGCGGATACTCAGCAAAACTAGACCTTGCAAGGGCATATATTGAAATCGACGACTTTGATGCTGCATTACAAGCCATTGAAGATGTGATCGAAAATGGCCCAGAAGAAGTGCAAGAAGAAGCACTTTCGTTAAAGGCGAAGATTAAAGAGTAATACTATCCAATAATAAACCGAGCCAACGAGCTCGGTTTTTTTATGTCTGCTGCACAGCATTCTGTACTCAAGCCATGTAATAATCTGTAATACACAAGTGAATTTCTCCATCTTACTATTTAACTGAACCATGAGGGTTTAGCTAAAAATTTACTAGGAGAAGGAAAATGAGTTCACTTTATGTATCAATCGATGGAAGACCAGTATCCGATGTATTTACTCAATTAGCCGATACAGCGTTTGAAATACTAAAAAATGAAGGGAATGCCTCAACGCAGATAGTGCCTGAAATTGTGAATAACACCAACAAAACATGGCGTTATAAAACAAGTGGTACTATGCAAGGGACAATGCAATATCCTCAAAGTGGAGGCATTGAGCCACATTTTGCTCGAGCATGGACTCAGCGTTCAATGGGGCTAGACGGCTCATTTGGTTGGGTTATTTTTACCGATGATGATGATAACCAGTTATTTGTAGGATATTGCGTATATTATGATGGTGCTCAAGCTAAGTATCTTGTTAAGTATGAGAATACTAACTTTGCAGGTAAAGACAATAACGCTCTATTAGCTATGATCGATTCAGAAGGCAAAACGGGGGGTTATGCATTTGAATTTAGCGGTGTAAATGTGGATTATTCTGGATTTGAGCATCGGCAGGAAGGGGTTGCTCAATCAAGAGAGCTGCGGGTAACGTTAGAATAATTAAGTTGGTTTAATCAATTAGCAAGTTGGCATATTGTACATAAAAAACCGAGCAATGAAGCTCGGTTTTGTATCTAAGCGAAGGTTATTGCTTGTCTTGCAAACGACGCGCTTTGAAATCAGACTCAGCTTTCCATTTTGGCCAGTCACCGTTATTAGCAAGTTTGGCTGCAATATCAACGATCAGTTCAATATCTTGCTTAACACCACCCATAGACCATTGGGGTGAATAGTCGTCAGCTTCTTTGTGATATTTATGGGCGATATAATCAGGATCAGTATCACCTAAGCTCATAAATAATAAACTTGGCACGCCTTGTTTAGCCAGTGAGAAGTGATCAGAGCGGAAGAACAATCCATTTTGAGGACGAGGGTCCATTTTTACATGACGCCCTTGAGCTTTAGCTGCATCTGCAAGGTAGTCTTCCATTTCAGACATGCCTTTGCCGTACTGCAATATGTAGTCAACGCCATCTAGCACGTTCATACCGTCAATATTAAGCAACGCGACCATTTGTTTGGTTGGTACAATTTCGCCAGTAGCGAATTGCTCAGAACCAATAAGCCCAGTTTCTTCAGCTGTAAAGTTAGCAAAGATAATAGAGCGTTTAAATGGCTTTTTCTTATGCATTTCAGTAAGGATACGGGCTATTTCAACTGTTGCTGCGGTACCAGAAGCATTATCAACAGCACCATTGTAGATTTTCACACCATCATCAGTTTGCTTAGTACCAAAGTGATCCCAGTGCGCACCAATTACTATGTACTCATCTGGAGTTTCGCTGCCTTTTAGTGTTGCCACAACGTTATGTGATTGTGCTTGAGAGATATCACTTTTTAGAGTCAGCGCTGCTTTTGCTTTTAAGTCGACAGGTTTGAAATCGGCTTTTAATGCATTTGCTTTCTCTGTTTGATAATCAAGACCCGCTTGAGCAAAGATCTCATTTGCAGCTTGCTCATCAATCCAACCCATTACAGGGATGTCAGCAGCATTTTTATCTTGGTCAATTAAAGTGTATTTACTACCCGTGTTCGAGCTTTCTACTACACTCCAAGGATAAGCAGCTGGGGCTGTTTCGTGAACGATAAATACCGCTTTTGCGCCTTGGCGTGCACCTTCTTCATATTTGTAAGTCCAACGACCGTAGTAGGTCATAGCATTACCGGTGAAAAGCGTGTCGTCTTGGGTGGCAAAACCAGGATCATTAACAAGCACGATAATTGTTTTGTCTTTTACATCAATATCTGCAAAGTCATCCCAATTATATTCAGGTGCATTAATACCATAGCCAACAAACACAACATCAGAGCCATCAATGTTGATTTCAGGGTTAATTTGTTGGGTACGGGCGGTAAAATCACTGCCAGGATTAAAGCTTAAATCACCCACTTGTAAGGTCATGTTTTGATCTGGAGTGAGTTTTGCCATGGTAACTGGCTGTAAAAATTCGCCATTAAAACTGCCAGTTAATCCGATTTTTTTATATTCATCTGCTAAGTAGTTAATGGTGAGTGTTTCGCCTTCGGTTAAAGGACCGCGGCCTAAGAATTCATCTGAGGCGAGGGTTTTAATATGTGAGCGTACATTCTTAATATTAACGGCTTCAAGGTTTTTTTCGCTTGGCTCATCAGCGCTTGATGTTGCTTGCTCGGAGCAACCGAATAAACCAATGGCAAGCGCTAAACTTGCGTATTTTAAGTGAGTTGTCATAGTTTTTCTGGTTGATTGCACAGAGTTCCACTATATGGGACGAGAAGGGGGCTGTCTAGAAAGAGTCTATAAGTAACTAATTATTCAGGATGAAAGGATAATAATGCACCTTTCATCCTGTCAATTTTACCACCACGCTTTATCAACTGCGTTATCTTGAATTTTAAATACTTCACCAACAAGTGGGGTACTTAGCGATACGTGCTCCTGTTGTGCTTTTTTGGTGACACGCTTGAGGGGGTCATACCAAGCATGAAATGCTAAATCGAAAGTACCATTATGCACTGGCACCATGATATCACCTTGTAAATCGAGGTGAGCTTGTACAGATTGCTCTGGTGTCATGTGAATATCAGCCCAATCTTTGTCATAAGCACCGGTTTCTATAAAAGTAATATCAAAGGGCCCATAACGATTACCAATTTCTTTAAAGCCAGCAAAATATCCCGAGTCACCGCTAAAATAAAAGCGCTTGTCATTTACTTTAATAGCCCATGAACCCCAAAGGGTTTTATTGCCGTCTGTTAAACCTCGACCAGAGAAGTGCTGGGTTGGTGTAAATACAATTTGGCTATTTGCCATATTTTGCTCTTGCCACCAATCAAAACTATGGACTTTTTGTTCATCAACGCCCCATTTTTTAAGGTCGTTTTCGACTCCCAATGGCACATAAAAAGAGGCTGTTTTATCAACAAGTTGTTTAATTGCCGCTTTATCTAAGTGATCATAATGGTTGTGTGAGATAAACACTTTCGCGATGCTTGGTAATTCTGCAATACTAATTGGTGTTGGTTGAAAGCGCTTTGGACCCATGAATGAAAAAGGCGAAGCGCGCTCTGAAAATACCGGGTCAAATAGCCAGTATTCGCCATACACTTTCGCTAAAATAGAGGAGTGACCTAGCTTTACAAAATGCACTGTGTCATTTGATAAACGCTCAAGCTGAGCATGAGAAACAGAATGCATAGGCAGCTCGCCCTTTGGCTCTGCATCAATTTTCTTTTCAGTAATGAAGCGTTTGAAGATAGCTAACGTTTTCTTGAAGCTGGGTCTTTCTACTTCAGCACTATTGTGGAACTTGCCATCAGCCAGTTGCGCAGAGTGGCTGTTATCACTCACGCCTTCAGCAGCTAATTGATTATTCATAACAAACACTCCTATCACGATGCATAGAGTGGCGATTGCGAGCCATTTTAGAAATTTCATATCGTCACCATAAGTAAACTACACGGTGTAGTTTTTCATGATTTGCTATAAAAGTAAACTATCTAGTGCATTTTTTATTTTTGCGTTACACTAGTAGCCCTTATCGGAGGGGTCCATGAAATTATCACAGAGAAAACGATTAGATATTTTGAATGCAGCTGAAACATTGTTTTTTCAGCAGGGTGTTGAGCATACAAGTATGGATCAGGTTGCAAGCTTAGCGGGTGCCTCAAAGCGTACCGTATACAATCACTTTGAAAATAAAGATGTGTTGTTTCAAGCCATTCTAGTGTTTATGTTTGAAAAAGTTCGCCAAGAGCAAGCGGTTGTATTTGATGCTACTTTACCAATTGCAGAGCAGTTAACACGTATTGCCGAGCAAGAAGTGGCACTTTTGACCTCTGAAGAATTTTTAAAAGTAGCGAAAGTCGCCTTTATGCAAATGTTACAGCAGCCCGATTTAGCAAAATCATTAGCGAGTAACAACATGGGCTGTATGCACGACCTAGTGACGTTTTTAGAAGCAGGTGTGCAAGCACAGGTTTTAGCTATTGATGATGTTGAGTTTGCAGCAAAACAGTTTGTGTATCAGTTAAAGTCTCTGATCTTTTACCCGTTGCTGTATGGCTTTGAGCGCCAAGAAGGCGACTCAGATAACAAAGTAATAAGCGAAACAGTAAAAATGTTCTTAGCGCGTTATGGGCGCTGATATTTTGGAATATAAAAAAGCCCGCTTAATGCGGGCTTTTAAATAGTTGTAAAACTATTATTTTACTTCTTTACCAGCGGCTTGTTGGTCAGCATGGTAGCTTGAGCGAACAAATGGGCCACAGGCTGCATGTGTAAAGCCAATTTCGTCTGCATAGTCTTTTAATGCATCAAACTCAGCTGGCGGCACGTAGCGTTTAACAGGTAAGTGGTGCTTTGAAGGTTGTAAGTATTGGCCTACTGTTAGCATATCAACGTTATGCTCGCGTAAGTCACGTAACACTTCTTCGATTTCGCTAATTTCTTCACCTAGACCTACCATCAAGCCAGACTTCGTTTTCACATTCGGATGTGCTTCTTTAAAGCGACGTAATAGCTCAAGTGACCACTTATAGTCAGCACCTGGACGCGCTAATTTGTATAAACGCGGTGCTGTTTCTAGGTTGTGGTTAAACACATCTGGTGGTGTCTCGATTAAGATATCAAGGGCTCTGTCCATGCGACCACGGAAGTCAGGTACTAGAATTTCAATCGTGATCTCTGGGTTGTGCTTACGAATTTCACGAATACAGTCAGCAAAGTGTTGTGCACCACCATCACGTAAATCATCACGGTCTACAGAGGTGATTACAACATAGCTTAGCTTCATGTCTTTAATAGTAAGCGCTAGCTTTTCAGGTTCAGCTGCATCAGGCTTTAATGGACGACCGTGAGCAACATCACAGAACGGACAACGACGAGTACAAATAGCACCTAAGATCATGAAGGTTGCTGTACCGTGATTGAAACATTCAGATAGGTTAGGGCACGAAGCCTCTTCACAAACTGAGTGCAAACCATGTTTACGCATCGCTTGCTTAATACCATCAATACGTTCGGTTGATTTAGGTAAGCGAATTTTTAGCCACTCTGGCTTACGCAACATTTCGTTTTTTTCAGTCGGTAAAACTTTAACTGGGATCAGCGCCATTTTTTCTGCATCACGCAGTTTTACGCCTGGTTCCATTTTGACTGGTTTATTCATTCGTTTCAAACCCTTCAGTGTGCTTAACCACAGTAGCATTAAGCTTTTTAATCATGTGTTTTACAAGCCCTGCACCTGCTTGCTCGAGGTTTTGCGGACCATTAAGGTCAGTTGTTTGCACCATGTTCATGCCTGCATAGCCGCATGGGTTGATACGTAAAAACGGACTCAAGTCCATATTTACATTCAGTGCTAAACCATGGAATGAGCAGCCGCGACGAACTCGTAAGCCCAATGAGGCAACTTTACTATCGTTAACATAGACACCCGGTGCATCCGCTTTGGCGTAAGCATCAATGTCGTAGTCTTTTAACGTGTCGATAATGCACTCTTCAAGCCAAGTTACCAGCTCTCTTACACCAATGTTTAAACGACGTAAGTTGAACAGTACATACATCATTTGCTGACCTGGCCCGTGGTAGGTTACTTGACCACCGCGGTCTACTTGGATCACTTCGATATCACCGGTATTTAATAAGTGCTCAGCTTTACCAGCTTGACCTTGAGTAAATACTGGCTCGTGCTCTACAAGCCAAATTTCATCGGCTGTGTGCTCATCACGGGTGTCGGTAAAAGATTGCATTTTTTGCCAAATTGGCATGTAACGCTGACGACCTAATTGACGAACGATTAATTCTCTTTCGCTCACGACTTACTCCGTAATCAGCCTATAGCATGTGACGTACGTCATCGATGTTGCTGATCACGTTATAGATTTCTTCAATGTGCTCTTTACTTGTAACGGTTGCCACAAGCGTGACTGACTCGTAATTACCTTTGCTGCTTGGTTTTACCTTTGGCGCATAATCGCCTGGTGCAATTGGTTGCAGCTTTTCTAGGATCTGGTCTGTTAGATTTACGTTTGCTAAGCCCATGATTTTAAATGTAAATGGGCAAGGGAAATCTAAATACTCATCAAACTTAGTATCTTTTACAGGTTGAACCACGACGGTGACTCCTCAAAACAGTGAGTGTGCTTAATCGAGACTTTCTCGGCCAGTTCTTGGCAGTAAGCAGACTTAAATTACGACGCACTCGACCCAGCGCGACTGATATGGGGCGCATTCTATCATTTTTCAGACAAAAAAAAACGCCTTGCAGTGCAAGGCGTTTATAAACTTTTATCTGAGATTACATGATCTGTAAACGTAAGTAATCGTAGATCTTGCTGAAGAAGCTGCCTTCTTCTACTTCTTCAAGTGTAACTAACGGATATTGAGCGATTTCTTCACCATCCAGTTGCAAGAATAAGGTGCCAACTTTACTACCTTTAGCAAGTGGAGCTTCTAGAGTTTTATCAAGCTCAAAGTTCGCTTTTAAGTTTTTACGCTGACCACGTGGGATGGTGATTGGCGTATCTTCTAAAATACCCAGTGAAACATTTTCTTTGTTACCCATCCAAATGCGTTGCTCCGCAAAGCTGTCACCCGCTTGATATGGTGTAATCGTTTCAAAGAAACGGAAACCGTAGTTTAGTAATTTTTTACTTTCAACTTTACGAGCACGCTCGCTTTCGGCGCCCATTACAACAGCGATTAAACGCATATCGTCTTTAGTTGCTGAGCTCACTAGACTATAACCCGCCTCTGACGTGTGACCGGTTTTAATACCGTCTACGTTCATGCTTTCATCCCATAATAGAGAGTTGCGGTTATATTGTTTAATACCGTTAAAAGTGAATGATTTTTTAGCGTATACTTCGTATTCATCTGGTACATCGCGAATAAGTGCAGCACCAAGAGTGGCCATATCACGTGGCGTTGTGAAGTGCTCGTTAGTATCTAATCCGTGACTGTTTACGAAATGGCTGTTTGTCATGCCTAACTTTTCAGCGTGAGCATTCATTAAATCAGCAAATGCACTTTCGCTACCAGCAATGTGTTCAGCCATTGCTACGCACGCATCATTGCCTGATTGAATAATGATACCGTGGTTAAGGTCGTCAACACTGATTTGCTTACCCACTTCGATGAACATTTTTGATGATTCAGGAAAGTTTTTTGCCCACGCTTTTTCACTCACGGTGACCATGTCTGTTGGTGAGATATTGCCGGCTTTAATTTCAGTACCGATGACGTAACTGGTCATCATCTTGGTTAGACTGGCAGGTGCCAGCTTAGTATCGGCTTCGCCTTCAGCAATGACCTTACCTGTGGTGAAATCAACCAAGAAATAACCTTTCGCATTAACTTGTGGTGGGGCAGGGATGATTTGGGCTGTTGCTGAAAATACACTCGCTGTGCAAACAAGGCCACAAACGCCACTTAAGATTTTATATTTTATAGATTTCATCGTACTCATTAATGGTTAAAGTTAAACATGTCGCGTTAACCTATTCTAAAGGTCTTACTCACTGTAAAGCAAGAACGCGTTCTGAAATTGGTTTTGTTTTAGCTTTTCTAAAACAGTTTGTGCTTCTGCGGCATCTTTTATTGGACCAAGACGTAATCGATAGATTCCATCTTTTTCAACAATGTTTGTTGGCACATGATATTGCTGACGAAGTTGAAACGCGAGCGCTTCAACATTGGCAAGAGTACTTCCCGCTGCAACCTGTATGTAACTTAAACGAGGGGCAGAATTGCTAAGGGTAATGGCTTCAACCTTAACACGCGCTGTACCTTGGCGATAATAATCTAGTTTATAGGCCGCAGAATAAGATAAATCGATGATACGGTCGTCATGGAATGGGCCGCGGTCATTAACGCGAACAATGACAGATTTACCGTTATCTAAATTAGTGACTCGTGCAAAGCTGGGTAATGGCAAAGTTTTATGCGCTGCAGTCATCGCGAACATGTCATATATTTCACCATTAGATGTATGATAGTTATGAAATTTTCTACCGTACCATGAGGCAATCCCTTCTTCAGAGTAGCCTGTTTCATCTAACATGGGAGTGTAGCGTTTTCCACGAACTTCATAAGGGCGACTCGCACTGGCACTCTTAACTACAGCCGTTACTACTGCATCTTGCATTTCAAGTTCGGTAGGCTTTCGAAGCGGGGCTGCATCATGCTCCATAGCATAACGACCTTGCTGCGACGAGCTACAAGCAGTGAGCATTACAGAAAATAATGCAACAAATAGAAAACTAACGCGATGTGTCATTATTTTAAAAGCATCCTTTTATCTGTGGCGATAGACATAATAATGCCAAATCCTGCCATCAAGGTCACCATAGAGGTGCCGCCATAACTGATCAAGGGTAAAGGGACACCGACCACAGGCAGTAAACCTGACACCATGCCAATATTTACAAATACATAAACGAAAAAAGTTAAAGTTAATGCACCTGCAAGCAGTTTACCAAACGCATCTTGGGCATTGACCGCTATGTATAAACCACGACCAATTATGAATAAATACATGCACAGTAATAAACACACTCCAAATAAGCCAAACTCTTCGCTTAAAACAGAGAAGATAAAGTCAGTGTGTCGCTCGGGTAAAAATTCAAGTTGTGATTGCGTACCTTGCAGCCAGCCTTTTCCTTCAATTCCGCCTGAGCCAATTGCTATTTTCGATTGAATAATGTGATAACCAGAGCCAAGAGGATCACTTTCAGGGTCTAAAAATGTTAATACGCGTTGTTTTTGATAGTCGAGCATAACGTAATGCCAAAATGGCCAAGCAGCAATGGCTACTGTAGCGGTAAAAAAGCCGATTAATCGCCAACTTAGGCCTGACAAAAACAATACAAAAATACCTGAACTGGCGATCAATATTGATGTTCCTAAGTCAGGCTGCTCTTTGATTAGGATGGTAGGCACCATCACAATCGCAAAACCAATGATTAGATGGATAATGCGAGGTGGTAAATGGTTGCGTCCGATATACCATGCGACCATCATAGGTACGGCAATTTTCATTAATTCAGATGGCTGAAATCGAGTAATACCAAGATCTAGCCAACGTTGCGCACCTTTAGAGCTAACACCAAATAGCAGTACCCCGATGAGCATTAATAGGCCCACGCAATAAAGTGGAATAACCATTCTTTTTAGCGTGTTTGGCGAAAATTGCGCGAGAATAAACATGCCTAGTATCGCCCCAAACATCCGTGTGGCATGGCGGATCATCATAGCTGGGTCTTGACCACTGGCACTGTAAACAATGGTTAGGCTGCCTACCATCATGAGCATTAACGCTATCAGGAGCGGTAAATCAAGGTGAAGGCGTTGCCAGATAGAGCGTTTTTTATTTAATGGGATCATGGCGCATCACTTTGTGCAACAGGCAGGGGGTTAGCTGAAAAATAATAATCCATCAATTGACGAGCAATAGGCGCACCTACAGTACTGCCGCCACCGGTATTTTCTACAACCACAGAAACCACAATTTGTGGATCATTATAAGGTGCAAAGCCAACATAAATTGCGTTATCGCGTTGACGCTCTTTAAGTGATTTAGCGTCATAACGTTCACCTTGGGCAATGCTAACTACTTGCGCGGTACCGGTTTTACCAGCAGGGTCATAATTGGCACCTTTAAATGCTTTATGGGCGGTGCCGGTGACTTTGTGTACTGTGTTGTGCATTGCATCAAGCGCTATTTGCCAATGGTGAGGGTTTTTTAGCACCACGGGTGGCTTTTCATCGTTGTTTATTTGAGTGACTTCATTCTCTTTTTTAGCCACTTGCACTAAGTGGGGTGGGTGATCAATCCCGCGATTAACTAAAATATTCGTCGCATTGGCTATTTGCATCGGTGTTGCGGTCCAATAACCTTGGCCAATACCCACTGAAATTGTATCACCACGCCACCACGATTCTCTAAAGCGGCCCTCTTTCCATTCTTTTGATGGCATAATCGCAGAGGTTTCTTCATGAATATCAATACCTGAAAGTTCGCCAAAACCAAATTGAGACATAAAATCACTGATTTTAGTAATGCCTAAGCGATACGCCACGTCATAAAAATAAGTATCGCATGACTCTTCAATAGCACGATAAACGTCAACATGGCCATGACCCCAACGTTTCCAGTCTCGCCATTTATGTTCAACGTTTGGAATTTGAAAAAAGCCCGGATCCCACATTTGTGTTTGCTCGGTTACAAGTCCTTCCTCTAACGCTAAAATAGCCATATGTGGTTTAACCGTAGAAGCTGGTGCGTAACGACCTTGTGTGGTTCTATTTATGAGAGGGCGATCTGGGTTCAATAACTTTTTGTAGTCGCTACTACTGATGCCATGAACAAATAAGTTTGGGTCGTAACTTGGGTTAGAGTAAAGAGCCAGTACGCCACCATCTTTTGCGTCGAGTACAACGACAGCGCCGCGCATATCTTTTAAAGCATGCTGTGCAATTTGTTGTAAGCCTATATCCAGAGTTAGTACCAAGTCATGGCCTGGCTCTGGTGGGGTCATGCTTAAAGTGCGAATGATACGACCCCTGTTGTTAACTTCTACACTTTGTGAGCCAACTACACCATGAAGTAATTGCTCATAGTATTTCTCGATACCTAGCTTACCTATATCATGTGTAGCACGGTAATTTGTTGCTTGATCATCGGCTTCTAATTTTGCCAGCTCTTTTTTATTGAGTTTGGCAACATAACCTAATGCGTGAGTTAAAGTATCACCATAAGGGTAGTAACGAGCTAGTCGTGCTTCAATACTAAAACCAGGGAATTTGTGCTGATTAACTGAAAATTTGGCAACTTCAGTTTCGTTTAATCGTGCTTTAAGGACTTGGCTCTTAAAACGGCGATTATGTTTGATATCATCTAAAAACTCTTCTTTTTGTTGTTCACTGATATCGATAATTTGTTGAACATCTTCTAATGCTTGATCTAGGTTATCTGTTTCTTCAGGAATGACTTCAAGGTTATATACAGGTTTGTTTTCAGCAAGTAAAACGCCATTTCTGTCATAAATTAGACCCCGATTCGGGGCAATTGGAATAACCTTGATCCGATTATCATTAGAGCGTGTTTGGTAGTCTTGGTGGTCGATAACTTGAATGTTATATAAGTTTGATAATAAGACACCAATTAATAAGGTAACAAACACAAAGCCCACAAACGCGCGGCGAGCAAATAAATTAGCTTCAGCCGAGTGGTCTCGAATTGTGGGTCTGTGTTTTCGCATTGACTAACTACTCGCGGTGGTATGGGTGATTATTATTTAAGCTCCAGCCACGATAAAGGCTTTCGGCAACAATAATACGCACTAAAGGATGCGGTAGTGTTAGATTTGATAAAGACCATTTTTGCTCAGAAGCTGCAATGCATTCTGGTGCAAGGCCTTCAGGGCCACCAATGAGTAAACTAACATCACGGCCATCAAGCTGCCATTTTTCCATGCTTTTAGCCAGTTGATGAGTATCCATTGGCTTACCTGTTACTTCTAAAGTAACAATGCGATTGCCTTTAGGTATTGCTGCTAAGGTTTTTTCGCCTTCAAGTTGCAAAATACGTTTTATATCCGCATTTTTTCCGCGTTTACCGGCAGGAATTTCAATAAGCTCAAGCGGCATATCACGCGGGAAACGGCGCTGATATTCTGTGAATCCAGTTTCAACCCATGCTGGCATCTTAGTACCAACGGCAATCAATTGTATCTTCAAAATGGTTTACCTATGTCCTTGCAAGGGTTAACCCCAAAGTTTCTCTAGATCATAGAAGTCGCGAGTTTGGTCTTGCATGACATGTACTACTACATCACCTAGGTCAACAAGCACCCATTCGCCTTCATTTTGACCTTCGTAACCAAGGGGTTCTTCACCAGCGTGGCGTGCTTCTTTTGCAACGTGATCAGCAATCGATTGAACATGGCGTTTAGAGTTACCAGAGCATACTAACATATAGTCGGTAATATCTGACTTTCCACGAACATCAAGTTGCACCACATCACGGGCTTTCATGTCGTCGACTTTATCAAGGGCAAATGCGAGTAGTTGTTTAGAATCCAAAGTGTTTTCTCAAAAATAAATAATCTTAATTGTTATTTTATCACGCAGGCAGCATTTATTCATCTGTTTGATAAAGATGATGCTGTGCGATGTATTGACTAACTGAAGTCGGTAAAAGTTCCGTTATTTCACTATTTGAATGCAGTTTTTTTCTGATTTCTCTTGATGCGGCATCTATTTGTAAGCCATTTAAAAAGAATAACTTACCTGCAGGTTGTTGCTTTAGTTCAGCAAGGTTATCAGTGTATGCCTGTTCCTTGTAATGAGCCAATTCACCAGCGACATTACAGGTTTGCCCCGGTCTTTGATACACGACTATGTGGCAAAGTGTGACAATTTCTTGCCATTTAAACCATTTGTCGAGGCTAATGAATGAGTCCATACCGATTAAAAAAATAATGGGCGTAGTCGGGTGCTCAGCTCTTAATTCTTGCAAGCTAAGTAATGAATAAGAGGCACCTGAACGATTAAGTTCTCTGTAATCAATCGTGAAATAAGGGATGTCTTCAATTGCAAGTTTGAGCATGTTGATACGGTGCTCATCACTGATCCCCGGTTTAGCTTTATGTGCAGGAATAGCGCAGGGCATAAAATACAGCGTATCAAGCTGACACTGTTTAACGCATTGCTCGGCCATATTGATGTGGCCTAAGTGAATTGGGTCAAATGTTCCACCAAATATAGCAATCATTATACAACTCTAATCTAAAACAGGGTGGCAAGGTAATGGCATTGCCAGTGGTTGGCAAAATACTAAGCAAAGGTGTGTTAAGGCTTGATAAGGCGCAACAAGGTTGCCTTGTTTGTAGGCAGCATCAAACTCGGCTAATTGTTTGATGATTTGCTCAAGAGTACTAATTTGCAGGCGGTTTAATGCCTGCTGTACTGTTGCTTGCTGGTTTTTCCAAATATTAAACTGCCGATATAAATCAGTCATATTGGCACCGTTTAGGCGAGCGTGTTGCATTGCAAGTAAGTTAGTGGCTTCTTTATTAATGGCCCAAAAGATACTCATTGCTTCTGTGTTATCAGTAGCGAGTTTACTCATTACTTTGACTGCTTGACCTGCATTGCCGGTTAATAAAGCATCACTCAAATCGAAGATATCAAATTTTGATTGATTAAGA
This sequence comes from Pseudoalteromonas sp. APAL1, assembly GCF_021532475.1. NCBI lineage: Bacteria > Pseudomonadati > Pseudomonadota > Gammaproteobacteria > Alteromonadales > Pseudoalteromonadaceae > Pseudoalteromonas > Pseudoalteromonas sp. APAL1. The sequence goes on from NZ_JAKGAW010000052.1 coordinate 15,281, forward strand.
AGACCTTGCATTACGGCCTGCTGGTCTACTAACTCACTGCCATATAATAGAGATAATTTTTCAAGTTCTTGGTGGCATGCAAGTAAGTTACCTTCAGTGGCATCAATCAGGCTTTGTTTTGCATTATTGTGCAAGTTTAAATTTAAACGATAACATTGCTCGTCTAGCCAACGGCTTAAATGGTTACCTGTTAGGGGATAACAAGGTACAAATAAGCCTTGCTTATCTAAAGCTTTAAACCATGCACTGCGTTGAACATCTTGACCAGCTTTAGCACCTTTCAATACCAAAATAGTGTCTGGATTAGTAAGTTCAACAAGTTGTTTAAATATTTGGCTACCTTGAGTACCTGGTTTTTGCTCGTTTAAATCAAATTCAATTAAGGTACGAGCGCTAAACAGTGACATACTTTGGTATTGAGCTACAATTTCTTGCCAATCAAACCCTGGCATTAGGGTAAATTTGATTACCTCGTCAAAACCTTGCTGTTTGGCGGCTTGACGAATTTGCATGACACATTGTGTAATTTGATAGGGCTCTTCACCAAACACCATGTAAAAAGGCGCAAGGCCTTTTTTCAATTGGCTAGGTAGTTGATTTGCATAACAACGCATTACAGTTGTGATAGCTCACGAACAATTCGACGACTGGCTTGCTTACGAATTTCGCTTAATAGCAGCTCAAGCTCTTTTGCTTTTGCAAGGGCATTATCTGGGTCGTCTTGATAGTTACGATACAATTCAAAGCGCTGGTTAATGGCTTTTTGTCCAGGGCGCTTAAGGGTATAGCTTACACTGTAGGCAAGTTCATACTCGGCAACCTGACCATTATCAAATAATGATAAGATTTGACGCTCTAAACGGTCTTTGTGGATCGTTAACTCTGGGTGTTTACCACCTTGGCTAAGTTCAACTTTACTCGCAATAAGCTCTTTTTCGACTAACTCGAATAATGCTGACTTTTCATCATCCCCGACAAGGGTGATCACTTTCAAGTCGTCAGGCAAGTTTGAGGCTTTCTTTAAATGAAAGCCACAACTTGTTAGCAGTAAACAGACTAGCGCAAGGGCTAGTCCGTTTTTCAGTGCTTGAAGCGCTGCCATCTTAGTTAGCAACCACGTTAAGTAGTTTGCCAGGTACGTAAATCACTTTGCGGATGGTTGCGCCATCAGTGAACTTAGTTACGTTTTCTTCAGCAAATGCTAATGCTTCAACTTGCTCTTTAGTTGCATCAGCAGGCACTGTTAACTTAGCACGAAGCTTACCATTAACTTGTACGATGATTAGCTTCTCATCTTCAACAAGTGCTGATTCGTCAACTTTTGGCCATGCTGCATCTAAGATGTCGCCTTCTTTGCCAAGGTCTTGCCATAATTGATGACACATATGCGGCGTGATAGGCGCAAGCATGATAAGTAATGCTTCAAGCGCTTCGTTAGCAATTGCCACATCTTGTTTATCGGCAAGCGGTGCTTTAAGTAACTTGTTCGAGATTTCCATAATTGCAGCGATTGCAGTGTTGAATGTTTGACGACGTTCTACGTCATCAGTCACTTTTGCAATTGCTTTATGAAGTTCACGACGAAGTACTTTTTGGTCGTTATTTAATGCTGACTTATCAAGCGCTTGATAGCCTACTGTTTCTACATCAACAGCGTATTTCCAAATACGTTTTAAGAAACGCATTGCACCTTCAACACCTGAATCAGACCATTCAAGGGTTTGCTCTGGTGGCGCCGTGAACATCATGAATAAACGTACTGTATCTGCACCGTACTGGGCGATAACTTGTTGTGGGTCGATACCGTTATTTTTCGATTTCGACATTTTGCTCATGCCCGCAGAGAATACCGGCTCGCCATCTTCTTTGTGCCACGCTTTAACAACACGACCTTTGTCGTCTGTTTCAGTTTGTACGTCTGTTGGCGAAATCCAGATATCACCGCCTTTCTCATCTTTACGGTAGAAAGTATCTGCTAATACCATGCCTTGACATAGTAAGCGCTCAAATGGCTCATCTGAAGTTACTAAACCAAAGTCACGTAATAACTTGTGGAAGAAACGCGAGTAAAGTAAGTGCAAGATCGCATGCTCAATACCACCGATATATTGGTTTACTGGTAACCAGTAATTTGCAGCACCTGGCTCAATCATGCCTTCGTCAAAACGAGGGCTACAGTAACGCGCGTAGTACCATGATGATTCCATGAAGGTATCGAAAGTATCTGTTTCGTGGAATGCAGGTGCGCCATTTACCGTTGTTTTAGCCCACTCAGGATCAGCTTTGATTGGTGAAGTTACACCATTCATTACCACGTCTTCAGGTAAGCGAACTGGCAGCATGTCTTCGGTTGCAGCAAGCTCGTTACCGTTCTCGTCGCTTAACATAGGAATTGGAGAGCCCCAGTAACGCTGACGGCTAACACCCCAGTCACGTAGACGGAAGTTCACTTTACGCTCACCTACACCCAGTGCTTCTAGTTTATCTGCAACAGCATTAAACGCCGCTTCAAACTCAAGACCGTCGAACTCACCTGAGTTAACTAACACGCCTTTTTCAGTGTATGCTTGGTTGTCTAAATCAACTGTTTCTTCAGAGTCAGCTGCTGGTGCAATAACTTGAGCAATCTCAAGGCCATATGCTGTTGCGAACTCGTAGTCACGTTGGTCGTGTGCAGGTACTGCCATAACAGCGCCAGAGCCGTAATCCATTAATACAAAGTTAGCGACCCAAATTGGTACTTGTTTACCAGTTAATGGGTGAATCGCGTAAAAACCAGTGGCAATACCTTTTTTGTCCATGGTTGCCATGTCTGCTTCAGCGATTTTCGTGTTTTTACACTCATCAACAAACATAGCTACAGCGTCGCTGTTTTTAGCTGCTTCTTGTGCAATTGGGTGACCAGCTGCAACAGCAACGTACGTCACACCCATGAAGGTATCTGGGCGCGTTGTATAAACACTAAATGTATCGTCGTTATCAGCACGCTTAAATTCGATTTCTAAACCTTCAGAGCGACCAATCCAGTTGCGCTGCATGGTTTTAACTTGCTCAGGCCAGTGATCAAGTTTATCTAAATCATCTAATAGCTCTTGTGCGTAATCAGTGATTTTGATGAACCATTGTGGAATCTCTTTTTGTTCAACAATGGCACCTGAACGCCAACCACGACCATCAATAACTTGCTCGTTGGCAAGTACTGTTTGGTCAACTGGATCCCAGTTAACTGTTGACATCTTTTTGTAAACTAAGCCTTTTTCATAAAGCTTAGTGAAGAACCACTGTTCCCATTTGTAATATTCTGGATGACATGTCGCAATTTCACGATCCCAGTCGTAACCAAAACCCAGTTGCTTTAACTGGTTGCGCATGTAATCGATGTTTTCGTATGTCCACTTAGCAGGTGCAGTGTTGTTTTTGATTGCTGCATTTTCCGCAGGTAGACCAAACGCATCCCAACCCATAGGTTGCATTACGTTTTTGCCTTGCAAGCGTTGGAAGCGTGATACTACGTCACCAATGGTGTAGTTACGAACGTGACCCATGTGGAGTCGGCCGCTTGGGTATGGGAACATAGAAAGGCAGTAATACTTTTCTTTGCTCTCATCTTCAGTGACTTTAAATACTTGGTTTTCTTCCCAGTAGGCTTGTACTTTTGACTCTATGTCTTGCGGGTTATATTGCTCTTGCATCTACGATTCCAGACTTCTTGCAAATTAATAAAAAATTGTCGATAAGGATAACTCAAAATACATGCTAATCACAGCGGCAAATAGGCGCTTTTATTAATTTTGTATGGAAATATATTTTCAGGGCAGGTTAACCTATACTCAACTAGAATAACGATTGATTTTTCATCATTTTTGAAGGAGTAACCGATGGCAGACTATAAATCTTGGCTCACTGATTTAACTAAATGGATCAAAGATGTAAAAGACAATGAATTAAAGGATGCAATAGATAAATTTGTTGAATCAGAGCAAGCACTTAAAGATTTAGGACAAGAAAAGCTTAGCCAATATCGAGAGTATCTTAAGCGCGATATTGATCACATCAAAGAAAATGATGAGCATTATGACTCGTTGGCTTGGCTTGAACTTAAGGAGTCGCTTTGGTACGAGTTATCGCATATTGAAGATAAAACCCAGTTAGAATGGCATGCCCTTAATCAAGATTTTAAACACGATGGTGTCTATCAAGAAGGAGAATGGATAGCCATGGGCACATTAGTATGTAAAAATTGCCAACATAGTTACGATGTTTACCATGCTACGCAAATTACTCCTTGTACTGAATGTGGCGGTATTTATTTTCGCCGTAAGGCATTACAACCTTAAATCAGTGACGCAGGCTTTTGCTGGGCGTTACCTTTAATGCCCAGTCAAGACTGGGAAATAAGAAGTTAGAATGACAAAAAAACTAATCCCATTACCTGTTTCTGCGCTAGCGCCAGAGATTTCTGCAAGCCATGTTGCCACTTGCATGCAAAACCCGTATCCAGAAGCACTCCCTTTTATCGGCCAGCAACGAGCACAAAGCGCTCTCGACTTTTCTCTGGGAATGGAACTTCCGGGTTATAATGTATATGTGATGGGTGAAGCGGCACACGGTCGCTACACGTTAGTGAAAGATAAACTCACAGCCCATTCTAAAGGCCGCCCAACTCCCAACGAATGGTTGTATGTAAATAACTACGACGATCACCGTGAGCCAATTGCGCTGTTTATGCAAGCAGGGCAATCGAAGCAGCTTGCCGATGATATCGACTCGTTTATTGATGAAGTGCTTGATACTTTTCCTGCGGCATTTGATAACCCTGGGTATCAGCGTAAGAAAAAATCAATTGATCGCGAGTTTACCGACACCTACGATGCAGCTATAACTGCAGTAGAAATTGCTGCTCTTGAGCAAAGCGTGGCTCTCATTGAAGAAAATGGTGTGGTTGGCTTTGCTCCACTTATTGACGGTAAGCAACTGAGTGATAGTGAATTTGCAGCTCTTGAAGAGCCGCTTCGTATAGAGTTTTATGAAGTCATTGAAAAGCTTGAAGATGCGTTAATCGAAGCGCTGATTGAGCTACCACGTTGGAAGCGTGAATCATCAGAAAAACTGCGTAACCTTAAAAAATCAACAGCAGAGCTTGCTACTAAACCACTTCTTAAAGCGCTTGAGCATAAATATGCAACACATATTGGGGTTCTTCGTTATCTAAAAGATATTCGTGAAGAAATCATTGATGCGGTACTGGAGTGGCTTGACGACGATGACAACGACGAAAACAAAGAAGATTTTGACCGTAAAGGTATGCTCACAGATTTCTTCGCGCCAAATATTCTCGTGGAATACAAAGAGGGCGATGCAGCCCCTGTGGTGTATGAGCCGAACCCAACCTTTGGCAATATCTTTGGCAAGATTGAATATGCAACGTCGCAAGGGTCACTTATTACCAGCTATCGCTCAATTCAACCAGGTGCATTACACCGTGCTAATGGTGGTTATTTGATCATGGATGCAGAGAAAGTTATGTCTAACCCGCAAGTGTGGGATGGCTTAAAACTGTCTTTGAAAACCCATCAAATCAAAAACGACTTACCCTACCAAGACAGCTCAGTAGGAAGTAGCTTTACATTACGCCCGCAGCTTATTCCACTTGATGTAAAAATAGTACTTTTAGGGTCGCGAGAGCTTTATTACACCATAGGTGAATATGACGAAGAGTTTGCTGAGTTATTTCGTGTACTCGCTGACTTTGATTACTACTTACCAAGTAGTGATAAGCTGCAGTATCAGTTTATTACCAAGGTAACTGAATATTGTCAGCAAACACTTAATTGCACTGTGAATGAAGCGGCGATGGCGAGATTATTAAAGTTTAGTTATCGCCAAGCTGAGCATCATAATAAACTCTCAGCTCGTTTTGCTGATGTATTAGAGTTAGTGGCAGAAGCTAGTTTTTATGCTAAACAAGATGAGCAAACAGTGATTGATGCTCATCACATAGACGAGGCCATTGTTGGTAAGCAGTATCGAACAGGGCAAATCTCTGAAACCATGCTCAGTGATATCAAAGAGGGGCAAATTTTAATTGCTACTGAAGGTCACGCTGTGGGTAAGGTGAATGGCTTAACCGTGCTGCACATTGGCGATACCTCATTTGGTACACCAGCACGCATTACTGCCACTGTGTACGCAGGTGCTGATGGCGTTATTGACGTTGAGCGTGAAGCTGAGCTGGGTAAAGCCATTCACTCAAAAGGGGTGATGCTATTAACCGGTTACTTAGGTAATAAATACGCTCAGCAATTTAGCCTGACACTCAGTGCTAATATCGCAATTGAACAAAGCTATGGCTATATCGATGGTGATAGCGCTTCACTGGCTGAGTTGTGTGCGCTTATATCAGCCATTACTAACTTACCTATTAGCCAATCTATCGCGCTGACAGGGTCAATTAACCAGCATGGTGATGTGCAATCAATTGGTGGTGTAAACGAGAAAATAGAGGGCTTCTTTAAGCTTTGTAAAATGCGTGGCTTAACCGGTGAGCAAGGGGTGATTATTCCTAAATCTAATCAAGTGAACTTGGTGCTTGATGATGAAGTACTCGATGCCGTTGAAAAAGGACGCTTTAACATTTATGCCGTTGAAACCGTTGATCAAGCATTGAGCTTATTAATGGATAAAGACGCAGGTGAAATGACCCCACAAGGCTACCCTGATGGTTCTATTAACGCGCTAGCCTTAGCAAGGCTTGCCAATATTGCTGATATCGTAAATGGCGACAATGATGATGAGAAGGACGCAGAATGATTAATTTATTACTTTTACTGATCATCGGTATTTTTTGCTTTTTAATTTTTAAAAATAGCAAAAAGGCGAAGCTACAAGCCCTTGAAAATGAAAAACTAGCGGCGGATTTTTTAGCGAACAATAGTAAAGCCGACGATGTTCATGAAACAGCATCTGGGCTGCAGTACAAAATTGAGCATCGCGGCGACAATGAGGCAAAACCAAGTGCTACCAGTAAAGTCAAGGTTCACTATCATGGTACGCTGTTAGACGGCAGCGTATTTGATAGTTCAGTGGTCAGAAACTCGCCAATCAGCTTTGGTTTAAATCAAGTCATTGCTGGTTGGACCGAAGGCTTACAGCTAATGAGTGAAGGGGATAAGTTTACCTTTTATATTCCACCGCAGCTAGCATACGGCAGTAAACGGGTAGGCAGCATTCCAGCAGGTTCATTGCTAATATTTGATGTCGAATTGATAAAGATAGAATCTTAAAACTTTAAAAGGCTTCATATTGAAGCCTTTTTTATTTGTTATTTCTTAACCCTGATAAACACAGCCACAGCACTGAGTAATATCACTACAATCCATACTGGCCAATTACCATATTGACTATAAAGACTATCGCCTTTGATTAAGGTGATATTGGCTTCAAGTACATCAGCTTTAAATTGCGGCATGCTCAACTGTGATTTAGCAATAGGGTCGTAAACGGCGCTGATACCATTATTCGTTACGCGAATTAGCGGGCGTTGTAATTCTAGAGCACGCATACGGGCTATTTGCATATGCTGATGCGGGCCATGAGAGTCGCCAAACCACGCATCATTACTAACGGTGAATAAAATGTCTGAATCACTGCGATAATTACCACGCACTAAATCAGCAAAAGCAATTTCATAACAAATAGCGGGTAAAATATGTAAGCCGTTCGCCTGTAGATTGTTTTGAACTTCATCGCCTCGAGTAAATGACGACATAGGTAAATCAAACAGTGGGGCGATTGGACGCAGTAATTCTTGAAATGGCACGAACTCACCGATAGGCAATAATTGGTGCTTTTGATAGCGATTTTTACCTAAATACTGATAATGACCTTCGCTATCATCTTGCTCTTTTTTACCTAATACAATGAGGGTATTAAAAATATTACGGGTGTCGTATTGATAATCCACGATACCGGTGATCAGGGCTGTGTTGTTAAAAGCTGCTGCACTATCAAGACCAGTTAGGTATTGTGTTGATAGGGCTTCAAGCTCAGGGACAGCAGCTTCTGGCCAAACAATGAGATCAGCATTCCAATGTAGGCGCGTCATGTCTTGGTATTTACTCATAGTATTCCAAAACTCTGACGGTTCAAATCGTAAATGCTGTTTAATGTTCCCTTGTACTAAAACTGTTTTAATTGTTTTATCTTGATACTGTAAAGCACTATTACTCGCAATTACGTATAAGCCTGCCAATAAGGTCACAGAGCCGATTAACGGCTTTACGTCTTTACCTAGCAAACGAAAGAGTGAAAATGCGATGAGCACGCAAACAAGTGTTATACCAAACTCGCCAATCACAGGGGCTAAAAAGTTCAGTGGGCTGTCGGTTTGTGTATAACCAAAGCTCAACCAAGGAAAGCCTGTTAGCAAAGTGCCACGTAAGTACTCTGTAACCGCAAAGTTGGCAAGCAACAAGCAGATAAAGCTATAGGGCCCTTTAGCAAGGCGGGTTGTCAACCAAGCTGCTAGTGCAGGATACAAGGCTAAGTAAGCGCAAAGTAGCACCATCAATGAAATCGATGCAATTAATGGCATACCGCCAAAGGTGGCTATCGATACATGCACCCAACTAATACCTGCACCAAACCAGCCTAAACCAAAGATAAAGCCATACTTAGCACTTTGTTTAGCGGCCGATTTACCATTTGCCTGCGGATTAATGCAATAGATAAGTATGCCAAGAGAGAGAAAGGCAATATACCAAAGATTATAAGGGGCGTAGCTTAAGGTTAAAAAGAGGCCCGCAATGAGTGCGAGCCAGGCTTTTTTATCTTTTGCAATAAGGCTTAGCTTAGTTAGCAGTTTCTTCACTGTCGTTATCATCAGCCTTAGGAATGGTGACTTGCAATTGTAAGATGCGACGGTTATCTGAGTTGGTGACTTTAAATTGCAGGCCATCAATATCAATTGTTTCACCACGACTTGGCATATGACCAAATGCGTGTAAAACAATACCACCTATGGTGTCAGCATCAGAGGTGCTGTAACCGGTTTTAAAATACTCGTTAAAGTCATCAACTTCAGTCAGTGCTTGTACTGCATAAACGTGTTTAGCTACTTGACGAATATCTTGTTGGTCTTCGCTTTCGTCGTGCTCATCTTCGATTTCACCAACGATGATTTCAAGAATATCTTCGATGGTTACTAGACCCGACACGCCGCCGTATTCATCGATGACGATTGCCATATGGTATCGCTGTTGACGGAATTCGTTAAGCAGTGTGTCAACACGTTTGCTTTCTGGTACGACTACTGCTGGGCGTAAATAATCACGCAAAGAAGGTAACTGCTCATCTTTGTTTAAGATAAGTGGTAATAGATCTTTTGCTAATAAAATACCTTCAACATGGTCTTTATCTTCACACACCACTGGAAAACGTGAATGTGTTGAGTCAACCATCATAGGTAACAGTTCTTCAAGTGGTGTATCAACCTCTAAGGTAACCATTTGCGAGCGAGGGATCATGATGTCACGAACTTTAAGCTCAGATACACCAAGAACTCCTTCGATCATTTCTTTGGTTTCAGGGTCGATAAGGTCGCGTTCTTGCGCATCGGCAATTACTTCAACCAGCTCTTCTTTATTCTGGGGTTCCCCTTGCAACATTTGGGTTATTCTGCCCAACCAAGTTTTGCCAGAAGAACCCTGGCTAGATTGCGAGTTGTCGTCGCTCATTGCGTCTAATTGCTCCGTAAATTTAAATATCGTCTCGATATGGGTCTGCGATGTTCAGATCAGCAAGTAATTGCTTTTCTATGCTTTCCATTTCGAGTGCATCTTCGTCCTTTATATGGTCAAATCCAAGTAAATGCAAGCATCCATGGATCACCATATGGGCAAAATGGTCATGAAAGGTCTTTTCTTGCTCAATTGATTCGGCCAAAACAATGGCCGGACAAATGATTAAATCACCCACTAAAGGTAACTCAATACCCGGTGGTGCTTCAAATGGAAACGATAAGACATTAGTCGGTTTATCTTTTCCACGGTAATCATTATTGAGCTGCTGGCTTTGTGCTTCGTCGCTTATGACGATAGTAAGCTCAGCGTCTTCACGGTAGTTACTAAGGGCTTTATCAGCCCATAGTTGGAATTGTTCAAAGCTAGGTAAGTCGTCAAACTCACAGGCTATTTGTAAATCTAATTCGGTCACGAGTTTGCTTCTTGTTGGTTTGCTTGTGCTTCTTTTGCACGTTGCTTTTCTGCGCGTTTTAAACGCTCAGCTTCATCATTGCGCTCATAGGCTTCTACGATACGTGCAACAACAGGGTGGCGCACGACATCGTGTGATTGGAAGAAATTAAAACTAATTTCATCTACGCCGTTTAATACCTCAATAGCATGACGAAGCCCAGATCGAGCACCACGTGGTAAGTCAACTTGTGTGATATCACCTGTGATCACTGCTTTTGAATTAAAACCAATACGGGTTAAGAACATTTTCATTTGTTCTGCGGTGGTGTTTTGGCTTTCATCAAGAATAATAAAGGCATCATTTAATGTACGACCACGCATGTAAGCAAGTGGGGCCACTTCAATGATGTTTTTCTCAATTAGCTTTTCTACACGCTCAAAGCCCAGCATTTCGAATAAAGCATCGTAAAGTGGGCGTAAGTACGGGTCGATTTTTTGGCTTAAGTCACCCGGTAAAAAGCCTAGTTTCTCACCAGCTTCAACTGCAGGGCGCGTTAATAAAATACGGCGAATCTCTTGACGCTCGAGGGCATCAACAGCAGCTGCAACGGCTAGATAAGTTTTACCTGTCCCAGCGGGACCGATACCAAAGGTAATATCGTGATGCAGGATGTTAGCAACATACACGCCTTGGTTATCGTTGCGTGGTTTAATAACGCCACGGCGTGTTTTAATCACCATGCCTTTACCGTACACGCCCGGGTTTTCATCTTGCTCTAGGGCATTCGATTCGCTAATTGCTAAATGCACTGCATCAGGTTCAATTTCGCCTATTTGACCACGAATAGGTTGAGTGTCAATGTAAAGGTTTTTTAAGATTTCAACGCTGGCTGCGGCGCAATGAAGTTTACCCGTGACTCTGAAAAAATTATCACGGTGGGCAATTTCAACACCTAGGCGGCGTTCGATTTGTTTAATGTTTTCGTCAAACGGACCACATAAAGAAGAGAGTCGTTTGTTGTCGGCAGGTTCTAAATAAATCTCTAATGTTTTTAATTGATTACTCAAAATTACTTCCTATTCATGGGTGCTGGCAGTGCCAGCACCAGTGTCTCCCTAAGGTACGAAAGTAGCAACGCCAATTTCGTTAGGGGCAGCTGCGGCTTCAGCTTCGGCAGCTTTATTTAAAATTGCTGATGGTGCCACATCACGACGTAAATTCATCTCTGATTCTGTACGAATTAATTCACCACGTAAAGAGTTTGGCAACGCTTCAGTAATACGTACATCAACGAATTGACCGATCACTGAGTGAGGGCCTTCGAAGTTCACTACACGATTGTTTTCTGTACGGCCACGTAATTCCATCGGGTTCTTCTTAGAAGGACCTTCAACCAGGATACGTTGTTCAGTACCAAACATTTGGCGGCTAATTTGCTGCGCCATTTGCGTGATGCGGTTTTGTAATAGGTATAAACGCTCTTTTTTCTCTTGCTCAGTCACATCGTCTGGTAAATCGGCAGCAGGTGTGCCAGGGCGCGCACTGTAGATGAAGCTAAAGCTCATATCAAAACCAATATCATTGATAAGGTTCATAGTTGCTTCAAAATCAGCTTTACTTTCACCAGGGAAACCAATGATGAAGTCTGATGACATGCTTAGGTTAGGGCGAATTTTACGTAATTTACGAATCGTCGATTTATACTCAAGCGCTGTATGACCACGTTTCATCAGGTTAAGAATACGGTCAGAGCCACTTTGTACTGGTAAATGTAAGTGATCAACAAGCTCTGGCACATCAGCGTATGCATCGATGATGTCTGGTGTAAACTCTACTGGGTGTGAGGTGGTGTAACGAATACGGTCAATGCCGTCAATCGCTGCAACATAACGAAGTAGGTCAGAGAAGTAACAAATCTCACCGTCGTGTGTTTCACCGCGATACGCATTTACGTTTTGACCTAAAAGGTTTACTTCACGCACGCCTTGCTCTGCAAGTTGCGCAACTTCAAGGAGCACATCATCTAAAGGACGACTTACTTCTTCACCACGCGTGTAAGGTACTACACAGAAAGTACAATACTTAGAGCAGCCTTCCATGATTGATACGAATGCAGTAGGACCTTCTGCTTTTGGCTCAGGTAAGCGGTCAAATTTTTCAATTTCAGGGAATGAAACGTCAACCACAGATGTGCTGTCGCCACTTTGCACTTGCTTAATCATTTCTGGCAAGCGGTGTAATGTTTGCGGGCCAAAGATCACATCAACAAATGGCGCGCGTTGGCGAATTGAGTCACCTTCTTGCGATGCAACACAACCACCAACACCAATGATTAAGTCTGGCTTGTCATCTTTTAATAACTTCCAACGACCAAGCTGATGGAACACTTTTTCTTGTGCCTTTTCACGGATTGAACAGGTATTGAGTAAGATCACGTCAGCGTCTTCAGCTTCTTCAGTTAACTGATAGCCGTTTGTCGCATCTAGTAGATCAGCCATTTTCTGAGAGTCGTACTCGTTCATCTGACAACCCCAGGTTTTAATATGCAGCTTTTTACTCATTGAAATATAGCCTCGTTTTCAATTCGGTAGTGACACAAAAATGTGTTAGAAACAGGATTAAGTGGCAATTATGCCGACTTAAAGGACGCGTATTTTAGCTGGATACCCGCACAGATCCAAGTATAGTTTTAATCTTTGTGGTGTGAAATCAAACAAGTCCCTGATTTGAAATTCTTAAGTATTAAATGCACTGACACTGTTTATTGAATTACGTTACAATTTGCCGGGTATTTAAATAGCCAAATGAGCGAATATTAAATGAATAAAAATAAGATAATTGTTGTTGGAGGTGGCATGGTAGGTGCTGCTACAGCCATAAAATTGGCGCAGCAGGGGAGTGATGTCACGATTATTGAAAAACACCTTATTGATGCGGATAGTATTCTTAGCTCAGATAAAGTGGATATTCGTATTTCGGCTATTAATCGTTTTTCAGAGCACCTACTTGATGAGCTTGGGGCAATGCCATTATTGCGTAAAAACCGAATCGCACCTTATCAACAACTAGAAGCGTATCAACAGCAAGACGAGAGCTTATTATTTGATTGTAAAGATATTGGCGAGACACATTTAGGCCATTTAATTGAAAATAGCTTAATTCAGGCGAGTCTATGGCAACAATTTGCTGATTACAATATTGAGGTTATCGAGCAAAAGACTCCTGTAACCGATATAAATCAAACTGACGATTCAATCACTCTGCATTATGGTGATACACACTATATGGCAGATTTAGTCATTGCGGCTGATGGTGGTCAATCACAATTGCGCACCAAAGCTGGATTAGGTGTAACTGGTTGGCAGTATGCTCAACATTGTATGGGTGTATTAATAAAACTGGATGCTCCTCAACAAGTAAAAACGTGGCAGCAATTTACTCCAACCGGACCTGTCGCGTTTTTACCTATGCAAGCACCTTATGCAAATTTAATTTGTTACCACGACGCAGCAGTTTTAAAGCAATGGCAAAAACTTTCTAATGAAGAACTTAAAGCAAAGCTCATTGCACATTTCCCTGAACTACCGGGTGACTTTGAATTACTTGAGCATGCTGTTTTCCCTCTTGCCAGACAACACGCCAATGATTACTCACAAGGGCGTTTAGTACTTGTGGGTGATTCAGCGCACACAATTAATCCTCTTGCAGGTCAAGGCGTAAACTTAGGCTTTCAAGATGTGGTTGCATTGGCGGATATTTTGGAAGATCAAGAAGACGTGGGTCAACATCAATTATTAAAACAATATGAGAAAAAACGTCGTCATGCGAATTTACTCATGATGAGTATGATGGATGCATGCTATTTTGGTTTTTCAAATGAAATAAAACCACTCAGTTGGGCGCGGAGCAAGTTCTTGAAATTAGCCAATAATAAAGGCCCTGCTAAAAATTGGGTATTGAAATATGCGATAAGCGGGACATTAAGTTAGAACGCCATATTGATATTTTTTAATTTTGAAGTACAAGTGCCTTGGTAGCACTTGTACTTTACGAGCTATCTTAATTCCAAGTGCCACTTCTAGAGTACATATACTCTGCATCAGCACACCAATTTACATCAGCCCAAGTGTAGTCGGTGTAATAAATCTTATCTACACATCCCCTTACTGAGCTTTCAACCTTGAATACATCGACTATACAAGTAGTGCCAGTACAATCAGCAACGCTTGCACTATTATAAGTACCACTAAATACCCACTCAACGCGTGAAACATCTTTTGAGGTATTAACTTTGAAAGCAACCTTTGGTGCCCAGTTAGGATTAGTCTCACCACCAAAACAACGATTCTGGGTGTAGTTATCGTAGGCCATTGTATCTACGTAGCATGATACAGAGTTTGCAAAAGCATTAGCAGTGAATAGACCACTTATTAGAGTTAAAATTGTAAATAACTTTTTCATATAACTTTCCTTATTAGAGTGTTAGCTCGTTTTTTGAGCACATTTAGAGTATCAATA
>NZ_JAKGAW010000053.1:0-27743 GCF_021532475.1 Pseudoalteromonas sp. APAL1
TATTTATATTTTTAATTTACATTTTTGTTTCACTTTACTAATGTAATTGTGCCTTTTAAAAGGCGTGAATAATTATAATTTAAACAGGGATACAAAAATGAAATCAATGTTTCGGAAAAGCATAACCGCGATAGCAGTTACTGCATCGCTAGGTCTAGCCCTTCCCGCATCAGCATCAGACGTTATTGGTTCTGTTCAGAATGTGGCAAATACCTCTTCATACACTGTAAAAGTAAAAAACCCAGCAACAGGTTTAGAGCGTACTTTAAATATTTCAGAAAATGGAACGTTCCGCTTTGCATCACTACCTTCAGGTAACTATGACATTCAGATTCTAAAAGACGGTAATGTTGTTGCTGAAGACAAGGTTCGTGTTTCTTTAGGTGCTAACTCAAAGGCAAACTTTGATTTAGCAAGTGTTTCAAATTCGGGTCCTGAAGTTATTCAAGTTGTCGGTGCGCGTATTTCATCTATCGACTTATCTACAGCTGACTCAGGTTTAGTTATTACTGATGCTGAAATTGACCGTATGCCTATCAGCCGGGATCTTACGTCAGTTGCGTTACTTGCTCCTGGTGCGGTTAAAGGTGATAGTGCATTTGGTAACACAGCGTCATTTGGTGGTTCATCTGTTGCTGAAAATGCGTGTTATATCAATGGTCTTGAAGTAACGAATACGCGCCAAGGTTTGGGTTGTGGTGAAGTTCCATTTGAGTTTTACGACCAATTCCAAGTAAAAACGGGTGGTTACTCAGCGAAGTTTGGCCGAGCGACTGGTGGTACGATTAACACCACAACTAAAAGTGGTACCAATGAGTGGGAATTCTCTGCAGTTGTGCAATATGCTCCTGACTCGCTTCAAGAAGAAGGCTCAATTTCACGTGGTAATCAAGGTGCGGGGCAAATTTTCCGAGATGAAAGCTTAGCCTCTGATAATAGCGCTGATATCACCTTGGCAGTTGGGGGTCCATTAATAGAAGATACTTTATTCTTCTACGGCTTAGTGAACCCTCGTGATACAGAGTCTACATACACTTGGGGTGGTGACGAATTCTCACCAAACGATCAATACCGTAAAGAGTCAGCATCAGGTGGTGATAACCTTTTCTGGGGTGGTAAGCTTGATTGGGATATTACAGATAACCATCGATTGAGTTATTTTGCTTACTCAAACCGTCGTGATATTGAGCGCTCTGTTTATGAGTATGATAATGGTGCAATTGGCGATCGTATTGATGGAGCACTTCTAAAGCGTGGTGGTAAAGCACAAAGCTTAAGCTATACCGGTATCTTAACAGAAGACTTAGTAGTTACTGCAATGGCAGGTAACATCAAAACTGAATATGAAACTCAGTCTGAAAATCTGGTTTGTCCAAGTGTAACTGACTCACGTGGTACTTCAAACCCAATCACCGGCTGTGGTGCTGGGGGTAGTTTTGGTGCAAATAACGATGACAATACACAATATCGCTTAGATGTTGAGTATGTGTGGGATGCACACGAAATTAGCTTTGGTATCGATTATCAAGAGCGTAAATCAGAGCGAATCAGCCAACCAATTGGTGGTCATAGCTATGACTATCGTACACTTGCTGCAAATGGTAGCTGGCAAGCAGATAATGGAGCGCTTACCAATAACACAGGTGCTGCACTTGATTATGTTGAAGATCGTATCTTTGACGGTGGTGGTAGCTTTGAATCAGAATTAACAGCTTACTATCTTGAAGATAACTGGCAGGTAACTGATGACTTTGCTGTGAAAGTTGGTTTACGTATCGATGAGTTCGATAGTTGGGGTACTACAGGTAAGTTATTAACGAGCTTCAAAACTGATATTGCACCGCGCTTAGGTTTTACCTGGGATCCAACAGGTACAGGTGATACGAAAGTTTATGGTACTTACGGCCGTTACTACCTACCAGTTGCAAATAACACGATTTTCCGCGCAGCATCAGGTGTAAGTGATATTACAACTGCATACACATATACTGGGGTTGATCCAACAACAGGTGCACCAACAGGACTTGCTCCTTTGGCTGACGCTATCGGAAGTGGTGGTTTAACTAATTCACAACAAGTAAGTGGTGTACCAGTTATCCCTGAAAAAGATATTTTCCAAGCAAAAGAAGCCGATCCGTTCTCTAAAGATGAGTACATCCTTGGTGTACAACAAGCGCTTAACGATGAATATACAGTGGGTCTGAAAGGTACCTATCGTGAAGTTGCAACTGCACTTGATGATTACTGTGGCCGTTATGCATACCCATATTGCGTCATGATTAATCCAGGTTCAACATCAAGCTGGTACAGCGATGGTTACTACTGGAATGGTACTGATTGGGGTGACTCAAGCTTTGATAATGATGGTGTTCCTGACGAAGGTTCACTGACAACTTACTCAGCTGAAACAATCGGCTTACCGAAAGCAAATAATGAGTATACATCAGTTGAATTCAGCTTAGATTACCGCGCAGAAACTATCCGTTATCAATTTGGTTATACTTGGGCACGTAGTGTAGGTAACTTCGAAGGTGCTGTTAAATCAGACATCGGTCAAGCTGATGCAGGTATTACGCAAGACTTCGACTTCCCAGCAGTAATGGATGGTTCACAAGGTTATCAACCTAACGATCGTCGTCATACCTTTAAGTTCTTCGGTAGTTGGGAGCCAGTTGAAAACTTAACTGTTGGTTGGAATGCAACACTTCAAAGTGGTCGTCCACAAAGCCTATTTGGTCAAGGTTACCCATCAAAAGATCCAAACCTAAATGGTGGCTGGGGTGATACTTTCTACATCTATACGAATGAGTGCCCAGACACGAATGGTGATGGTGAATGTCAACAAGACGAAAAAATCTATGAAAAACATAGCCGTGGTACAGCAGGCCGTACTCCATGGACATTTAACTTAGATTTATCAGCTGCATATAACTTCACAGTATCTGATATTGATATGCGTGCGACTATTAATGTATTCAACGTTCTTAATAGCCAAGAAATCACATCAGCTAATGAGCACTATGAACAAAATGAGGGTGAAGTTAACTCTTATTATGGTTCAGCGTATACATGGCAAGCACCTCGCTATGTGCGCTTAGGTTTTGAAGCTCGCTTCTAATATAAGAACAATCAATTTGATTGTCCCCTGACTAAAAAAGCCCGTAAGGGCTTTTTTTATATCTACTTTTACTGCTGTCATCGCCTTGCAACTGTGATACAACAGCCGATTTATCAGGCTATTCTGTTGATTCACATGCCTGTCCTTTGTAAATCACATAATGCTCACCACCAAAGCGAACTTTTCCTCGCTTACGTTCAATAAGTGTATCTGCTGACATATTATTAAATGATTCAATAAATTGCTTACGAGCACGGTGGATTTGAATATTGACATGGCATTCATTAATACCTAAATCGCGGGCTAGTTTTTTTACTTGCACCCAGCCTTGCACCTCGGGTGCAAATTTATTTTTAATATCTGCTAGTTTATAGCGCGCTAATAACACGGTGAGGTAATGATGCGAGCGTACATCAAAGTCTTGTAGTCCATCATTGTGCTTCACTTTTAACTCAGTTTGTTCTTCGTCTAAGCTTAAGCTGAATATAAATTCTAAATCATTGGTTGAGATAGGGCTTAGGTCAATCGTGTTTTCTTGTGAGGTCATTTCAGCTTTAAACAACTGCCACTGTTGACCGTCGATAGCTAAGGTTTGACCTTCTTCAAGGGGAGAGATCTGGTGATCATCGGTACTTTCGTAGCACCACATGTAATTGTGAGGATCAAAGTAGACGATTATTACGGGGTCGTGGTTGTTAGGCAGAAAGTGATATCGTTCCAGTACAATAGCATTAAGCGAATCATTAGCAACGGGTAATAAAAGATCCTTCGGTGGCTCAATTGAGGTTAATTGATAAGTTACCTTATTAAGTTCAGAAAAGCTGATTTTATCATTTAAAGCTAATTGAGATTTGCTGTGTTTTTCAAGCTTTCTACCATTAAGCCACACGCCATTTTTACTCAAATCACGAATGTACCAATGTGGCTCAACCCACTCAATCACAGCATGTATCCGAGTGATTTCTGGATAATTTAATAGTGTATCTACAGAATGAGCTAAACGGCCAAAGCGATGGAAGTCGCGTAAATAAATGCTTTTACCAGAGTCTTTACAGGTAAGTACTGCCATAAATACATCCTTATATATGGAGAAATTATTTTATATTAGCATTTTATTATCATTTATTTTGCTTTTAATTAACATTGGGAGCTAAACTAATAAATATGCACTTAACTGACCGAGTTGTTTGTGTTTTTATTAAAGGATTACTATAAACAGGTACAAGTACTGGCGCAAGGAGGGATGAGCACAATATACCTTGCGACAGACGTGCAACTGAACAGGCAAGTTGTACTTAAAGTCATGAAGCTAAAGAGTGACAATGTTCAACGTGCCATAAACGAAGCACAGCTCATTGCAAGCTTTAATCACCCAAATATCGTGCAGCTCTATAGAATCCTTCATGAGGATGAACAGGTTTTATTAGAAATGGAATACGTTAAAGGGACCACACTTGCACATCTAATAAAAGAGCGGCAGCTCAGTATAACTGAGAAAATAGATATACTTTCGCATATTTGTGATGGCTTAGCAGGTATTCATGAAAAAGAGATTCTGCATCTCGATTTAAAGCCCGCCAATGTATTGATCAGTGAAAATGGTGCAGTGAAAATTGCAGACTTTGGTATTTCAAAAATAAAGCACAAAGACATAAACACACAGACTACAAGTTTTGGTAGTTTGAAAGCAATGTCACCAGAACAACTTAATAACGAGACATTAGATTTTCGCAGCGACCTATTTTCATTGGGGTTAATGGCATATCAGCTATTTAGTGATGTTCATGCTTATATAAATCAAGCTAAAAGTACAGCAGATCAAGATATTGCTGCAGCAATAAAATCATCCCCTTGCCGTGCAAATTATGAATCTATTTATACTATATCACCCGATTTGGCAGTACTAATTAAAAAGCTATTGGCCTTTAAACCAGAAAATAGACCAACAAGTGCGGGCTTGGTAGCTGCACAGTTTAAAAGTATTTTAGCAACGCTCAGTTTTGATTGCCCTACTGTTGAAGTGAAAGATATCGAAAAGCAGCAAAGCGTTCCCCTAGTTGATAAAAGGCTTATGTACTTAATCGGCTTTACAGTGTGTTTTGGTTTGCTGATTTGGGCTTATTTGGCGATGCAAACGAAGGAGTATATTGCGCTTTTACCAATTGATTTTACATCGACAAGCGAAGTGACAGAAACACAAAAGAGGTTACTTAACTTGGGAGTCACTGACGCAGTAACTGAGTTATTGTTGGAGAGTCGGCATTATGCTTTGATTTCAGAACAAGAAATTAAACAAACACAAAACGTATTGGGAAAAGAAGCTAGTTTGAGCGGGTTGGCAAGTGCACTCGGTGCATCAAAGTTATTAGTACCAAAACTAGACTGCAATCCTTTGTCGTGTGATTTTAGTTTGAGTCAGCTTGATCAAAATGCCACAGTAGTGAGTAAATATCGTACCGCGACAGATAAAGAAAACTATCTAAATATATACAATTCGGCACTTTCTTCGGTGCAGAGCTTGCTTGATGTAAAGGTTGCTGAGCACAGTCAGTTATCCTTGTCTGATGAATTTGTTGATAAATATGTGTCACTTGTGGCACTCGTTGCCAATAACTTGGAAAGCTCTAAAGTAGAGAAATCAATAGCAGAGTCGTTGCTTTTTCAGCGTGCTGATTTTAAACCTCTTTACCCGCTTTATCGAAAAATTATGTTGCGACTTTATAAGATGACGCAAAATATTGCGCTTATAAAAGAGCTACAAACTCAGCTAGATAATTCACCCGAATCTTATCGTGAAAGCCCAGCTTACTTAATTGATTTGTTGGAAATATATCAACACGCAGGTGAGCAAAGTAAAGCTTATAAGGTTATTAAGCAAATTCAAAACTCATCATTAGAGGCATATCAAAAGCAGAGTATTTTAGCTGTTTACTATAATCGAATTGGCGATCTAGAAAGCGCATTAACGCATGCTCGCAATGCATACACACTTAGACCAACTTTGCTCGCAACAAGAAATCTAGCGATTGCTTACCTCACTCAAGGACAACGTGCTGAAGCTGCCACTTATTTAAAAGAGGTTTTACGCTACAACCCTTCGGATATTGTGACGCTAAAAACATTGGCTGATATTTCATTGTTATCTGGAGAATTAAAAGAGGCGCAACAACATTATCAAAAATTAATTGATTCAGGGCAGCAGAGTCCTTCTATACTTAGTAATTACTCTATCGTTCTCTCCTTGCAAGGCGAGTTAGATGAGGCATTAATATTTGCGAATCGAGCTATGCTATTAGCGTCAGAAACATCTACCTTGCAGCTAAATTACGCTGACTTACTTTATTTAAAGGGCCAGACTGATGAGGCACTCTCCTTATATGCAAGAATTAATAAGCGCCTTGATGCTTCGCCAAAGAATATTGCTGAACAATTAGAAAAAGCGCAGGTATTGATTCATCTAGAGCAAAATCAATATGCTATGAATCAAATTGAACAGGTATTAATTGCGCAACCTGATCTGGCAGAAGCATATTTTGTTAAAGCAATACTGCAAAGTGTACTAAATGAAAAATACTCAGCGCTAGCGTCAATAGAGCAAAGCATTAAGCTGGGCTGGAGCCCAGTTTTTTATCGTTTAGGTTGGTTTAAACCGTTATGTTCCGAGCGTAAACTCGCCACTTTAATTGGTCAGTCTCATTATTTATTTTTATGTAATCATAATAAAAGCGCAGAGATAGACTCTGCGCATTTATAAATTAGGTTGGCTCCATGTCCTCAATGATGACACGAGGATCTTGAGAGAAGTAACGCATAAGCGAGTTAATGTCTCCATCTCTTTTGGCAATTAGTCGAAAATTGATCTCATAATTTGCTTTTTGATCTAATTGTCCTGCAATAGCCTTATTTGGACTGTTAGCTAATAATTTTGCTAGCTCTTTTGATAATGCTTGATGAGGTAAAATGTTCGAAATAGTGACAATCAATACTTTGCCATTATTTGCGACAATACTGTTGAGTTGATAGTTGAAATTGTCTTTAGCATCAGAGAAGTAACTGCCATTTTCGGCGAAACTCCAATCGGATTCTTTAGCAAGTTCGTAATAGAGGTTCAGGCTGTCACCTGCAAGTAGATCTTTGTAGTTAATTTTAATTTCTTCGGCACTCGCGCCAGACTGAGAAGTGATTTCCCATGGGCCGTTGTCATTGGGAATAACAAAAAAGCTAAGATCGTTCATGATATAAAATCCTGTTTTCTAATTGAGGAGCTGCTTATTTAATTCATAAGCAGCTATAACTATAGGTTGTTTAACAAGAACCCCAAATTGTGCCGCTCCATAGCGGACTATTATTTGCGTATACCGTTGCTTTAATTCCATTAAATGGTGGAACACCAAAGCGAAATCCACACGTTTGCATACATACTTTAACCGATGTACCGCTTGGAATTGGTAAACTTACTGAAAAACAGATATTGCCGACTACTGGAAAATTAACGCAAATTTTGCCATTTTCATAACTGGCGCCAACGCACGCTGAAATCTGTGCGGCTAACGTGGATGGATGAAACTCAAGAGGTTGATTAGCTGCTGTCTCGCTGGTCGCTAAACTAATAGAATGATCTTTGGTTAGATCGGGTACTAAGTTGGTATTTTTATCGCTGTCACACATAGTCAAATTCTCCTTGCATAATTTTGAAGTGGCAACAAACAAATCTCTAAATAGGTAATTTGCTGTTTGCCTGTTTGTGCAAGGAAAAGGATAGGTAGTTCTATTACAGCTTGTTATTACAGATTATTACATGATGGTATTTTGTTTTAATATCAATTGATTGGTTTGCATTTTACCAAAGGCAGTGGCTCGGTTGCTTTACTATCTAAATGGCGAACAAAGCAGATTTGGTTTTTAATCAACAGCTCAAAGCGTTCTGGTATATTTGGATGTGAACCGCTGAGTGGATTCCCTTGTATATCAACGCCATTCAAGCTTTCGATGACAAGTATGCTGCTATTGATAAATGCCTCGTCGGATACCTGAATAGGCTTACTGTGCATTAACCTTGAAATGCCTTGTGCTATTAAGGTGCTTTGTGGCTCAGTAACGCGTGCGTGTTGAAGTTTAGGGGTTGGTTGTTGGGTATGTGAACTACAGCCAAACAAAACACTAAGTAGCAAGATACAGGTTAGATGGGCTCTCATCATAGCTCCATTAAGTTTACAGTGCCTAATAAAGGTTATTATATTGAATATAGTCAGCTTCTAATCAATTAGATAGATTGCACGGGCATTTTTAAAACTGAGTAGTTGCCATACATTGTACTGTTTACACAATGAAAAATAATGCTGCCAACATTGCTCATAACTGGTATTGATTTGGCAAACAGGGAAGTTACTGGCAAACATGATTCGATGTTCACCAAAATAGTTTAACAGTTGATCCAGTAACCAGCGGTGCTTATTGGCCGCGAGCGTTGTAAATTCTAAACCAGAAAACTTAATCACGATATTATCGCAGCGACTTAATTTTATAATCGCACCTAGCCAGTTTTGCTCATTATTAATAAAGCCTAAATGATTTATAACCACCTGTAATTTAGGAATAGCACGACAGTAATGCAGTAACTGTTCGGTTACCTGTTGATTTTCAATCTCGAACTGAGCTTCAAATATTAAGTGTTTACTAGCAAGGTAAGCAAGGTTCTCTTGGCAATGCGGGTCTAATAAACGCATTGAGTCACTCCCTTCGGTTATATCACGAATGCCAGCAAGTTGAGGTTGCTCTAAGGCTGACATTGCAGCGATAAACTGATTGCTAGGAGCATTAATGGCGCTAAAGCTAATTGCTTTATAGGGCATACTTTTCAAGTGTTTGCTAAGCCAGTTAAGCTCATTGACCGGCGCTTGGTTGTCGAAGCCTGCTTCAATATGCACCAGTGCTTCTAGTTGAAATGGACACGCTGCTTTAAGCTCTGCAGCGGTTGTTTGCGCTTTAATTTTATCGAGGTTTGGCCAAGCAGGAGGAGTGTTGCCTTGAAGCCAAGTATATTGACCCTCAGTGAGGTTAAAAAAGTGCACATGGGGGTCAATAATCTTGTCGCTCATTGTGTGGTGTATCCACCATCAATGCTTTGCAAGCTACCAGTGATAAAGCTCGCTTCAGGACTTATTAAAAAGTTCACCAAAGCGGCAATTTCTTCTGGTTGCCCTAAGCGACCTAAAGGTTGCAGCGCAGCTTCTTCAGCAACAACCTCAGCTTTGTTGGCACCACTTTGCTGACAATATGCATCAATCGCATTATGGAAAAGCGGCGTTTCTATCGTGCCCGGACAAACCGCGTTAGCACGAATGTTAAACGCGGCATAATCCAGTGCTGTGGTTTTTGCCATTGAAGCCAGTGCATGCTTGGTTAGGTTATAAGCAAACGAATTTGGTTTGCCAATAATTGCCTGATCAGAAGCAACCAATACAATGCTGCCACCTTGCTGGCTTTTCATGCTAGGTAATACGGCTTGAATTGCAGCATAAGCACCTTTTACATTGAGCGCAAACAGGGCATCAAACGTTGCTTCATCAGTGTTTTCAATGTTGGCACTCAAATGACGACCTGCATTGGATACTAAGGCATCAACGCGACCCGTCTCGGCAATGATATCGGCGATAACCGACTTCACCTGCTGAATATCACTAACGTCACAGTGGCGATAATTGCCCTCAGATGGGGTGATATCTAAATTATAAACGGTGTAAGCTTCACGCTCTAAACGCTCAACAATCGCTTTGCCAATACCTTTACTGCCGCCTGTGACAATTGCAACGTTTGTCATCATTTACCCTTAGTGGCTGTGGCCACAGCCGCCTTCACCGTGCACATGACCGTGTGATAACTCTTCGGCTGTTGCTTGGCGAACATTAAGCACTTCAACGTCAAAAGTCAGTGTTTTACCAGCAAATGGGTGGTTTAAGTCACAATCTGCATTGAAACGACCTACTTTAACGATCGTTACTTGATGACGACCTTGGTTTGAATGAACAATAGCAGTCATACCTGGCTTCCACACTTTTGTGTTGCCTTGTAAGTGCTTAAGTGGAATACGTTGGATCAGATCGTCAACGCGTTCGCCGTAAGATTCGCTAGGCTCAAGTGTTACGCTGAAGTTATCGCCAGTAGTTTTTCCTTCAAGCGCTTTTTCAAGACCCGGAAGCATGCCTTCAGTGCCATGGATATATGAAAGTGGCTCGCCATCTTTGCTAGATTCAATTTGCTCGCCCGCTTCACTCAAAGTGTAGTGAAACTCAACCACTGCGTCTTTACTGATTTGCATGTTATTACTCTTTAGAATTTAAAATATAAGCGTTGATTTTACGCTAAGCGCTTTGGCTGAGCAATCAAGGCTTTTTCAATGAGCTTTCAATACCAGATAACATTACTTCGCTGGCTGATGCTTGCGGCTCGGGCTGCATTATTTGTGGCAAGTGCAAAGTGAGTATGGTGCCAGGTTTAATTATGCTGGTGGCGGTTAGTTTATTCCACTTTGCAACATCTTTGTGAGGAACATCGTAAAGCTGACTGATACTCCAAATAGAGTCCCCAGGTTTTACTTGGTAATTAACTGCAATAGTTGATACCACATCTTCTTGTTGCTCTAAGTAAGGACTAATATCGTAATCCACGATGAGTGATTTTGGCATGGTGTGAGGCTTTGTTAAACTCAACTGCTCGCCAATTTTAATTAAGTTCGAAGACTTGTTATTCATCTTTTTTAAATCAGCTACTTGCATACCAAAGCGGGTGGCGATGCTGTATAACGTATCACCTTTTTGTACCGTGTACTCTCCAGCAAAATTATTTCTAAATAGCTTACTTTGCAACAAGGTTTGTTGCTCGACAGGCAGGAGTAAGGTATGGGGGCCGTTTGGAGAGCTTTGGTTTTTTAAATAACCAGGGTTCAATTTGTGTAGCTGTTTACGCCCCACCCCTGACAAACTAGCAATAACTGAAAAATCGAACTGCTGGCCGATATTAAACTCAGTAGTCAGTGCTTTATTTGCTAGCCTTGGGCGCTTAAGGCCGAGTTCAGGATGTTTTAGTAAATAACTCAGTGCCATTAACTTTGGGATATAGTCGGCAGTTTCTTGAGGTAATGAAAGAGACCAATAATCTGTTTTTTTACCCAAGCGTTTGTTTTTTGCTATGGCTTTTTTTACTCTGCCTTCGCCACTATTGTAAGCTGCTAAAGCATGCAGCCAGTTACCATCAAACCGTTTATGTAAGTAACGTAGATAGGCCAAAGCAGCATCAGTTGAGGCTAATACATCTTGACGACCGTCATACCATTGATCGCTTTGTATGCCAAAGTGATAGGCGGTTGCTCCAACTAATTGCCACACCCCTACGGCATGTTCTGATGAGCGAATTGTAGGCCTGAAGTCACTTTCTACAAAAGGTAATAATGCCAACTCCATTGGTAACTTTTGTTGCTCTACACGGCGGACAATATGATACAGGTAAGGCGCAGCACGTTTGTTAACTTTCAGTAAGTAATTAGGTTGTGCTAAATACCATTTAAGACGAGCGGTAGTATGTGCATTGGTTTGGAAAACAAGGCTTAAATTATTCGCAATGTGTTGCCATAACTCTTCGGCACGTGCAGTTGGTAATGGAGTATTATTTACTGGCACAGGCTCTTTTGGTGACACCTTTATTTGGGGCGTCGCCACGATAAACTCGTTTACTTCGAGTTGGGGGGCTAAGTCAGGTTCATAGTGGCTGAAGATAGCTGGCCGCTCTGAGTGTTCCTGAGCAGTGTCTTGCTGAGTAAGTTGGCATCCTTGTAAGCCAATAATAAAGCTCAGCAAAAGTATGTCTTTCAATTTTATACGAGCCATATAATAAAATCCTTTTATTATTTTAGCGCTATTTTGACAATTTGGCCTTCTTAAGTCCAGCTTCTAGAAACATAGTGAATGCCCGATTACCAATTTCATCAAGCTGATATTGCTGTTTGATCTGTTCAGGAAAAAGCTCAATTAACTCCTCAACCGATTTATCTGGCTGCGCTTTTGTAAGGGTAATAATTGCGTTTAAAAATGCGATTGGTTTAGCTAGTTCAGCTGTATTTAGCTGTTCGCCATGGCCGGGTAAAATAGTCACGAGCTCAGTGTTATTGTGATTTTTTTTGAGCGTTGCTAGCCAGTTTTCTAATTCGCCATGACCAGGGTAGGGCAAGCTATCAACGATATCTGCACCAACTAACACTCTGCCATGATCAGCGGTAATGGTTAAGTCACCTTGAGTGTGTGCCCGATAAGGCGTTAATGTAATAGGGTAGTGACCTAATTCAAGACTAGTCTGCTTTGATACGCTTATCGCTGGTGGGTTTAAACTAAGCTCTCGCCAACGAAATAAACGTTGTTTAGCAAGGGTTAATTTGTCGCGCCAAATAGTTTGCTGATCTTCAGGCTGATTCGCCAAGCGTTGGTAGCTAAGCTCAATACTTTTTTCATAACCATCTAGTTTATCTTTTAATGCTTGTTGCATTGCTGCAAATTCACTAGCCACTTGCTGATGTACAATTAGTTTGGCATCAGGAAATTCGGCTTGTAATACGGCTAACCCTAACAAGTGGTCATCGTGAAAATGACTCGCCACTAGATAACACAAGGGGGTTTTTAAACGTTGTTTTAATTGCTTGGCAAGGCTTTCAACTTCTGCAAAGTTACCACTTGCATCTACCATCAAAGCACATTTTTTTCCTTCAATGAGCACTTGGTTTGAATCATAAAAGCGTAACTTACTTTGTTGTTTTAAAAATTGAATTTCAGGCGTGATTGTATGCCAGCTAACATT
Source organism: Pseudoalteromonas sp. APAL1 (assembly GCF_021532475.1). Classification (NCBI taxonomy): domain Bacteria; kingdom Pseudomonadati; phylum Pseudomonadota; class Gammaproteobacteria; order Alteromonadales; family Pseudoalteromonadaceae; genus Pseudoalteromonas; species Pseudoalteromonas sp. APAL1. The sequence goes on from NZ_JAKGAW010000053.1 coordinate 12,962, forward strand.
TGCTTGTGCGTTTAACCCAGTAAATAAAAAAAGTAATGCAGCAGCAATTCGCATATTTATTTGCTCGAATATGAGTGAATATGATCGATTGTAAACAAAAAAGCGCTGTGTGCGCTTTTTAGGGATCGAGATGTTGGCTGAGTTTATCAATTAAACTGTCATGTTGCTGTTCTTGTTTTGCTTGTTGCGATTTCACTTCAAGCAATTCATGACTTAAATGTAATGCGGCCATTAGCAAAGCGTTTTGTTCATTACGAACTGTTGAGCGTTGTTTCATTTGCTCCACCAAGTCATTTAAATTTTGAGCTGCGGCTATAAGGGCATGCTCTTGCCCTTGTGGGCAAGAGAATTCATGTTCCTTACCCAGTAGCTCGACAGTGACTCGCTGACTTTGTGGGGAGCTCATTAGCTAGCCTGTTGAACGCTTTGTAATTTCTCAAGCAGACCGGTAAGTGTACTGCTAGCATCTTTTTGTTTCTCTTCGTTTTCGAGAACTTCAAGTTGCAGAGTTTCGTTTTCATCTAACAGTTTTGCTGTTTGTTCTTGTAAGCTTTTAACTTCGCTTTCAAGTTCACTGTTGCGAAGGATTAATTTGTCGATCAGTTGTTCGAGTTGGGAAAGAGTTTCGTTATTCATAAATGCGCTCATAAAACTGTGATTATTGTCATGCAAATGTAAAGGAAAGTGCCTTGATATGCCAGCATTTACGGCTGTTTTAGCAGATTTTTATTTATTATTAAGGCGTAATTCAGTGTAATGGCTTTTTTATTCATTTATGGTTCACTGAAGCGCCACATTTTCTGTTTATCATGTACAATATGACTATTCATTTTTAATGCAGCTTTTGCATCTGGCGACTTATAAATATGCTTAGTTATCGACATTCTTTCCATGCGGGCAATCCTGCCGATGTTTTAAAACACCTTGTTTTAGCTGAAGTACTTAAATACCAAACTATCAAAGATAAGCCACTCGATTATGTGGATACGCATTCTGGTGCAGGTTTTTTTGAACTGGCTGGTAGTGATGCACAAAAAACACAAGAATATTTAGATGGCATCGCCAAGCTTTGGCATCACCGTAGTGAACATGCGGAACTAAATGACTATATTGAGCTTATTAAGTTGTTTAATGAAAATGGTAATTTAGATTTTTACCCAGGCTCACCAAAAATTGCAGAGCACTTCCTGCGCCGCCAAGATAATGGCTGGTTTTTTGAATTACATCCGCGCGACTTACAGCTTTTGCAAGACAACATGAAAGGAAAGCGTTCAATTCGCGTGCGTGGCGAAAATGGTTTTCAAGGCTTGGTAGGCTTGTTACCACCAGCCTCTCGGCGTGCGTGTGTATTGATTGACCCTCCATATGAAATTAAAGATGACTATGACACTGTTGTAAATACGCTTGTCAAAGCACATAAACGTTTCGCAACAGGCACATATATGATTTGGTATCCGGTAGTTGACCGTGAACGAATCGATAGAATGGAAGCAGGATTAATTGCGTCAGGTATGCGCAATATTCAACTTTTCGAATTAGCAACTGAGGCCGATACCGACGTTCATGGCATGACAGCATCGGGTATGATAGTGATCAACCCGCCATGGAAATTAAAGCAAACAATGGATGCGGTATTACCAGAACTTGTTTCATTACTGAGTGATAGCAGTGGTTTTTATCGCTGTGAACAGTTAGTTGAAGAGTAAATTGTTTTGCAAATAAAAAGCCCAACAATCACTGTTGGGCTTTTTTATGCGTTGCCTAAATTTATCTTTATAGTTGTTTATATAAAGTTTAGGTTGCTTTATTTAGTTCATATAAGTGGCTGCAAAGGTAGCAACAGGTTCGCTACTATCATCAAGCAATATGAGCTTTTCACCATTTATTGTAAATTGAGCAGTCGCAGCTAAAGCTGCAGACATAGCTGCTTCTATATCCATTTGCGAAATACACATTTTTTCGGTGCTTGCTAATGGGTTAAAGGTCAGAGTTTGGCCACTGACTTCATAGCTACCAGAGAAATTATTGCAGCCCAAGAAACCATTGGTTGAGCCATCTTCTTTGAATTGAATAAAAGGCTCTTTGGTTTCGACCGTCACTGCTTCATCATTAATGGTGATAGCTTTCCAGTAAGTGTTTACCAAAGTAACATCTGGCTTTTTAGCAGATACTTTAGAAACGGTTACCTTATAAACCTCAGCAGTTTCATCTTCGACAAATGGATTGTTATGAGTAGTGCTGATATAAAGCAATTTACCTTGGTTTTCGATGCGAGCACTTACGCTGTAACGGTGACGATCAACGATTTTACTATCATCATATTCAAGAGCCACAGTGTAAGGTGGTGCACCATTTAGTTCAATCTCTTGCTCGCTGATTACATCAGCTTTTGCGTCCATTTTTGAAACATCAGCAAGTTGCACCTTTAGTACTGAGCCTGGTGGTAACATGCTGCGATCTAAGTAAGTAACCTCAGTAGTAAGAGTTTTCATTGTAGATTGCTCTGCTTGTTGGGTACTAGAATTGTCCCCACAACCCGTTAATACAACGCTGCTACCTAACAGCATAAGACTACAAATAGAGGCGTTTTTTAAAGATGAGAAGGTATCCGAAGCCATGATTATTTTCCTTGCGTTACACTATGTAAATAATTAGAAAAGCATAAAGTTCGCTGACTTAATCATAGCTTAATTAATTGAAAATGGGCACAAGGCCCATTTATTTCATGTATTATTTTTTCACGTACTTAGTGAGAATAACAATACGCTGACCTTCTACGCGCCCTTCGATGTGTTCAGGGTTGCTAGTCAGGCCGATATTTCTAACAGCTGTGCCTCGTTTTGCAACTAGGCTGCTGCCTTTTACGTCAAGATCTTTTATCAGTGTAACGGTGTCACCAGCTTGAAGAACCACACCATTGCTATCGATATGTTTAATGTCATCTTCTTCGGCAAGGGCCATTTGCGCCCATTTAAGGGTATCTTCTTCAAGGTAAATCATGTCTAGCGCGTCTTGTGCCCAACCATTATCCGCAGCTAAGCGTTTTAACATGCGATAAGCCACAACTTGCACAGCGGGTGTTTGACTCCACATGCTATCGTTTAGGCAGTGCCAATGGTTTGCTGTTAGCTCTGCGCTATTGTCAATTTGGTCTTTACAGGTTTGGCACACATAAATGCACTTGTCTGAATGAGCCTCTGTAACAGGGGGGACTTCGTAAACAGATAGGTTATCTGTATTAGTACAAAGTTCACATTGGTTATTACTGCGTTCGATAAGGGCTTGTTCAATGCTCATAGGAGGCTCTTTTAAGTTAACAAGGTAAGAAAAACAGCGCGCAGTATAGCAAAAGTAGGTCCAAAGCGGAATATCCTTAGTTATTGTGGGGGTATGTTTTTCGTATATTTGTTGATGATGGCATCAAGGCGGCCAGATTGTTTTAACTCATCGATAGCCATATTTATCTTTGGTAGCAATGCTTGGTGTTCAGCACGTAGGCGAATTTTTAGGTTACCAAGCGAGTGTAGCGCGCCAAAGTCGATATCAGCATTAAATTGCTGAGCCCAATACAGCGCAGGCAGTTTATCTAGAATGACTACCTCAATACGTTTTAGTTTTAGAGCCTCAATAAGTTGCTTTTCAGAACTAAAATCGACCCGTTTAAAGTGGTTGTCATCGTAGTAATAATAGCCAAGTATAGTACCAACAGGTTGGTTTTTTATGGCCTCAAGCTGTTGCCAATTGGTCACATTATTTTTCAAACTTACTAGGTATTCTTCAATGGTAAATAAGCTATCTGAATAAATAAATTGTGGGTTTTGCTTTTCGGTTTGGCTTAACCATTCAAGGCTAATTACATCAAAGTCGATGTGCCCAAGATGAAGATATTTAACGGTACGTTTGGCTGGTAGCTCTACATGTTTTGCTTGTATGTCAGCGAGCTGCATAACTCGCATGATAATTTCAGGCAATATCCCCGGTTCACGTTTATCGTTTGTGTAATATGGGAAATAGTTTCCAGACCCCGTGACATTGTATTTAAGTACGGGTGGTTGTTCCGCTTGTACAGACCGTGAAAGAAGTAATAAAACTAAGAAAGCCGAGTAAATTAGGGGCAATGGATTATTTGACATCGTTTTCATGTGCCTAGTGTGGTCGGGTTTTTATTTTTTAGCAAGGTGTTCAGCTTTCACTATACTAAGAACAGGAGTAAAGTGGGGGGACAGTATCTGAGCGAGATGTATAATGTCAGAATTAAGTATGGAAGGTAACAAAAGTCAGAGCATGACGCAGTATATAGCCCGGCAGCCAATATTTAATGCTGACAGAAACCTGTATGCCTATGAGTTATTGTACAGGGAATCAAATGATAATGTCTTTCCGGTGGGGACCAGTGATGGTCAAGCTACAGGTCGATTGTTTTTCAATGCCTTGATGTTGATGGGGTTAGAGAAGCTTACAGGTTTTCAACCAGCATTTATCAACTTATCAACTGACGCTATTTTAGATGACTTTCCAAAGTTGTTGCAGCCAACCAGTGCTGTGATAGAAATTGTCGAGCGTGCGACAAGTATCCCGCAAATTATTGGTCGAGTTAAACAATTAAAGCAAGATGGTTACCTTTTTGCTTTAGACGACTACGACGGTGATGATAAGTGGCAAGATGTATTGCCATTAATGGACTTCATAAAAATAGAGGCTGCTGACCCAATCATTAAAACCAATATGACGGTTAAAAAGCTTAAACGCAGCTACCCAAAAGCAAAAGTTATTGTTGAGAGAGTAGAAAGCTACGAAGATTTTCAACAATTAAAAGCGGCTGGTTGTGATTTATTTCAAGGGTATTTTTTTGCGAAGCCAGAATTGCTAAGGTTTGGTAATGTGGAGCCTTCAAAAGTGGCTGTTCTAGAGTTACTCAGCTGCACTGCTCAAACGGCTCTAAATTTTGACCAAATCCAGCAACGTGTAGCCAAAGATATTGCCTTAACAGCTAGAATTTTAAGGTTGGTAAACGCACGAACTAGCAGTACACAACAGACAATTCGCTCAATTTCGCAGGCGGTTATTTATTTAGGTGAAGATGCAATTAGGCAATTTGTTCGTGTATTAGCACTAAGCGAGTTAGGGAACGATAAACCGCAAGAGTTAACTAAGCTTGGTTTAACTCGTGCTAAATTTATATCACTGATGCTTGAACCTGCGGGTAAAGAGCTTTCGGAGCAAGGTTATTTAGTGGGTCTTTTGTCTGTATTGGACGCTATTTTAGATGTAAAGCTTGATGCGGTTGTTAAAGAGTTCTCGCTTGGAGCAGAACTTACAAGTGCACTGGTTAAGTTTGATGGAATGCAAGGAGCCAGTTTGCAGCTTGTTATAGCCATGGAAAAAGAACAGTGGCAAACAGCAACTAAGTTACTAAAGATAATTCGTCCAGCAGCGAATATGAATATTGTGTATCGTGCAATGTATGACGCTCGTGCCTATGCTGACAATGTGTTTGACACTTTAGCATCGGTTGCAGACTAATCTCGTTAAGTTAGCTATGATGCCCGCAATGTTTACAGGTAAGGGTTATCAATATGCGTGTTTTTTTCCCCATTGTAATGATTATTGCGGCGTTAGCTTTACTTATACCGGGCGTGACGAGGCCAGTTTTAACCTTAGAAGGTAAAATAGATAAATCGAAGCTTGCTAAAACAGGTATTGAAATGATTGCCGATGAAGGCGATCGCAATACGCGTAGTGTACTAATGATGGCATCAAGCATGTTGGGGCTTGATAAGCTTGAAGGCGAAATCGATGCCTACAAAAAAACGCGCAGCATTTGGGGCACAGTAAATGAGCTTGCCAATAACAAAAACTACCTTGTTGCCGCGCTGGTTGCGGTGTTCTCGATTGTTATTCCCACTTTAAAACTCCTGATGCAATTGCTTTATTGTTTCTTACCGATGAATAGATTTAAGCATTTACTCGGTCAACTCATACAAGGCTTAAGTAAATGGAGCATGGTTGATGTGTTTGTGATTGCATTGATCGTGTCTTATTTGGCTGGTAACGCCGATGGACAAATGGGCGAACTGATAAAAATGCATGCCGAATTAGGTGATGGATTTTGGTATTTTACTGGTTATTGCCTGTTTGCTATTGCTGCTAGCAGTAGCATTAAAACAGATAAACCCTTGTCGAGCGCGTAAATTTCGGGCTACAATTTGGGCAACTAATTTTTAAGGTATGATGATGACGCGACTTTCAAGCTACTTATTGATAGCTATGATGCTGCTCACTTTTGTGGGTCAATCAGTTGCGTCTGTTGCTATGGTATGTGATATGCCACATGCCAGCATGCAAATGGACCATCATGCTACTATGAGCGCTGACAGCGACATGAGTGATATGGACTGTTGCCATGAAGACGTAATGGATACCAGCGATTGTGCGTGTCCGTTCAATGCCTGTACAGCTCACTCACTCCTGCCGCTAAATGATTTAGTTGTTAAATCAATTAAGCAATCAGAAAAAGTCACAGTGTTAGGCGCCAGCCAGCTTAGTTTCCGTGTAAGTTCTTTATATCGTCCACCTATTACTGCTTAAGCAGGATAGGTCTGTCTAAAATTCAGCAAAACGCTGAAATACACCTCATCCTGCAACCAAGATCTATTGTTTTTTAACCATTTTTAAGATTTTTGGAGCATGTGATGATTCACAGCAAATTGATTAAGGCGCTTTCTCTTGGCGCAGTATTGGTAACCTCAAGTTTAGTGAAAGCAGAGCCGTTGGCACTCAATCAGGTGATTGATTATGCATTGACTCACGAGCCTTGGTTACAGGCAAATAAATACCAGCAACAGGCGATAGAAGCGCAAAGCATTGCGGCCGGTACCTTGCCAGATCCAGTATTAACCGTTGGGCTAATGAATTTACCAACCGATGGTTTTGCCTTTGATCAAGAAGGTATGACGCAATTCAAAGTGGGCTTGTCACAACAATTTAGCCGAGGTGATAGCCTTGCCCTACAGCAGCAAGCATTAAAACAATCAGCTGAGCAATACCCTTGGCTGCGTGCAGACCGCCAAGCACAGGTTAAAGCCATTGTTAGCGAAGCATGGCTAAATGCCTATCGCGCGCAAAAAAGCATTCAACTGATCAACCAAGATAAAGCCTTATTTAATCAACTTATTGATATTACAGAAGCAAGCTATGCCAATACACTTGGCGCAACTCGCCAGCAGGATATTATTCGCGCTCAGCTAGAGCTGACTCGGCTTGAAGATAAGCTGGTGATGTTAGAGCAACAGTTTGATAGTGCCAAAAAGCGACTAGCACAATGGCTACCTATTGAAATGCTAAACGGTGCAGTGAGCGATGACAATACTAAGGTGGCTGCACTAATGCCTTATCAAGAGCTTGAACCGTCTGGGGTGACTGAAGTGTTGATGAGTCACCCGGCAATTATTGCTATTGATCATGCAATGCGTGCTAAAAACACCCAAGTGCAAGTGGCAAAAGAAGCGTATAAGCCGCAATTTGGTATGAACTTAGGCTATGGCTATCGTGACGACACACCTATGGGTGACTCTCGCGCTGACTTGTTCTCTATAGGGGTGAGTGTTGATTTACCGCTGTTTACTGATAACCGTCAAGATCAACAAGTCAATGCCGCAATAGCTAGTGCAGAGGCAGTAAAAACCAACAAACTTATTACCCTACAAAAATTGCAAGGTCAGTATTTTAAAGAGCTTAGCCAGTTGAGCCGATTAGCTCAGCGCAAAGCACTATATCAACAGCAGCTATTACCGCAAATGGCAGAGCAAGCTGAGGCGACATTAAATGCTTACACCAACGATGATGGTGACTTTTCAGAAGTGATGCGCGCACGCATCAGCGAACTTAACGCAAAAATTGATGCGTTGAATATCGAAATAGACAAACAAATTACCCTCGCTCGCCTTAACTATTACGCAGCAGCAAAAGATAACCAAATAAATGCAGCACAAAGCCAAGGAGCTAGCAATGAATAACACAGTGAAATTAGTTATCGCTTTGGCGGTAGGTGCAGCATTGGCAACGGCTGTAAATAAATTGGCTGAGCCAGAGCATGAACAAATGCCAAGCGCTGAGAAAAAGCCGCTATATTGGGTGGCGCCTATGGACAGCAATTACCGCCGTGATGAACCGGGGTTATCGCCAATGGGTATGGAATTAGTCCCTGTTTATGAGGAGCAAAGTAGCGCTGAAGACAGCCCAGGTACTGTGAGAATCTCACCAGCAGTCGTTAATAACTTAGGGGTAAGAACGGCGCCTGTACGTTTTAAATCATTACAAACGACGGTTGATACGGTTGGCTATGTGCAATACGACCAAGACCAATTAGTGCATATTCACCCTCGTGTCGAAGGCTGGATAGAAACCTTATATGTTAAAGCCGCAGGTGACCAAGTTAAGCAAGGCGAGCCGCTATACACCTTGTATTCTCCACAGTTAGTGAACGCACAAGAAGAGCTACTGCTTGCCCTTAAACGTAACAACGCAGTGCTTATACGTGCAGCCAAAGCACGCTTAGCCTCACTGAATGTTTCTGATGATTTTATTGCGCGATTAGAGCAAAGCCAAAAGGTTAGACAAAACATTACCTTTTATGCCAAGCAAAGTGGCGTATTGGATGAGCTAAATATCCGCGAAGGCTTCTTCGTAAAACCTGGCACAACCATGATGAGTATTGCTCACTTAGAAGAAGTATGGGTCGAGGCTGAAGTTTTCGAGCGCCAAGCAGGGCTTATCCATAAAGGCTTGCCAGTTACTATGACATTAGATTACTTACCGGGTAAACGCTGGCAGGGCGAGGTCGATTATATTTACCCAACCCTTGATGAGAAAAACCGTACCCTTCGCGTGCGCTTACGTTTTGCCAACCAAGATGGCTTACTAAAACCAAATATGTTTGCTGAAGTGAGTATTACTACCAAGCCGACTGAGCCGCAATTAGTCATCGCAAAAGAAGCGGTGATCCGTACAGGTAGCCAAGACCGTGTTGTAATCGATTTAGGTGAAGGGCGCTTTAAGTCAGTCGCCGTGACGCTAGGTCGTAGTGATAATCATGATGTCGAAATTTTATCAGGCTTATTGAAAGACGATAACGTTGTGGTTTCAGCGCAGTTCTTAATAGATTCCGAATCAAGTAAGAGTTCTGACTTTATGCGTATGCAAGAACCGGATAGCGAGAGCGCAATGGTGAATGGCGTGATCAACAGCATTGACCGTGAAGCCAGAACAGCTGTGATCAGTCGCGAAGCCATCCCTAAGTGGGGGCGCGGGGCTGCAACTATGGAATTTCATTTTTCGCCGCGCATCGATATGTCTAGTTTGCAAAGCGATGATGAAGTGCATTTTACCTTTAAATTGGTGGACGGTGAGTTCGTGATTTTTGACATCATGACCATGAGCCACCCTATGCAAGGAGAAATGCAATGATAGCTGCCGTGATCCGTTGGTCAGTCGGTAATCGCTTCTTTGTATTACTGCTGTCTTTAATGTTGGCGGGCTTTGGGATTTTTTCTTTAAAGAATACCCCAGTTGATGCCTTGCCTGACTTATCTGATGTACAGGTTATTGTAAAAACGTCTTACCCAGGACAAGCACCTCAGGTGGTGCAAGACCAAGTAACGTTTCCTATCACTACAGCCATGTTGTCGGTGCCGGGAGCTGAAACGGTAAGGGGCTTTTCGTTTTTTGGTGACTCTTATGTATACGTTATTTTTAACGAAGACACCGACCTTTATTGGGCCCGTAGTCGGGTGCAAGAGTATTTGAGTCAAGTAAGTGCTCGCTTACCAGATTCAGCACGGCCTGAACTTGGCCCTGATGCAACAGGGGTGGGTTGGATTTACTTGTATGCGCTGGTGGATAAAACCGGTAAGCACGATATTAGCCAGCTACGAAGCTTGCAAGATTGGTTTTTAAAGTTTGAGCTGCAAACGGTGCCGGGCGTATCAGAGGTAGCGTCTGTTGGCGGTATGGTTAAGCAGTATCAGGTGAATGTCGACCCAGATAAATTGCGTGCTTATGGTATTCCGCTAAGTTTAATTCAAACAGCAATTAAGCAAGGTAACCAAGAGCGTGGCGCTTCAGTGGTCGAAATGGCTGAAGCCGAATACATGGTATCGAGCACAGGTTATATTAAAAGTGTCGCAGATTTAGAAGCCATTCCGCTGGGTACTAATGCCAATGGCACGCCACTGCAATTACGCGATGTGGCTGATATAAAACTTGGACCGCAAATGCGCCGTGGTATTGCCGAACTAAACGGCGAGGGTGAAGTAACTGGTGGTGTGGTAGTGATGCGCTTTGGAGAAAACGCCGAAGCAACCATTAAACTCGTAAAAGAAAAGCTAGAGTCGCTCAAAAAAGGCCTGCCAGAGGGTGTTGAAATCATTCCAGTGTACGACCGTTCAAACCTTATTACCCAAGCACTTGATAACTTAAGTTCAAAGTTAATTGAAGAGTTAATCGTCGTGGCCTTAGTGTGTGTGGTGTTTTTATTCCATATACGCTCATCGATCGTAGCCATTATCACGTTGCCAATGGGTATTTTAACGGCTTTTGTGGTGATGTATTGGCAAGGTATAAACGCCAACATCATGTCGCTTGGCGGCATAGCGATTGCTATTGGTGCAATGACAGATGGTGCTATCGTGATGATAGAAAATATGCACAAGCATATGGAGAAAACCCCTCTGACCGATGAGAACCGCTGGCAAGTCGTGATGGACTCAGCCGCAGAGGTCGGGCCCGCGTTATTCTTTAGTTTATTAATTATCACCGTCAGCTTTATGCCAGTGTTTATTCTAGAAGCACAAGAAGGCCGTATGTTCTCGCCACTGGCTTATACAAAAACCTATGCCATGGCGGCCTCGGCAGGTTTAGCCATTACATTGGTGCCGGTGTTAATGGGCTACTTTATTTGCGGTAAGGTTATATCGGAGCAGAAAAACCCTGTTAACCGGTTATTGGTGGCAGCGTATAAACCCTTATTAAATGCGGTATTAAAAGCGCCGAAAACAACGCTGTTACTCGCTGTGGTTTTGGCTGCTATTGGTTTTTACCCAGTTAATAAAATTGGTAGTGAGTTTATTCCTCCCCTTGATGAGGGCGACTTAATGTACATGCCAACTACTTACCCGGGTATTTCAATAGGTAAGGCCCGTGAAATCTTACAGCAGACCGATAAGTTAATTGCCAGTGTGCCAGAGGTCGAGTCGGTATTCGGTAAGGTAGGTCGTGCAGATACTGCAACAGATCCGGCGCCACTCACCATGATCGAAACCTTTATTCAGTTAAAGCCAAAGTCACAGTGGCGCGAGGGCATGACAACCGAGAAACTGAAAAAAGAGCTCGATAATCTGGTTAAGTTCCCAGGGCTTACCAATGCGTGGGTTATGCCAATCAAAACACGAATCGACATGCTTGCCACTGGGATTAAAACGCCTGTGGGGATCAAAGTAGCAGGGCCAAAGCTGAGCGAAATTCAAAAAATCGGTGAGCAAATTGAAGTCATCTTAAAAGATTTACCGGACACGGCTTCGGTTTATTCTGAGCGCGTTGCCGGCGGTCGCTACATCAAAGTTGATATCAACCGTGAAAAAGCAGCACGGTACGGTTTAAACATTGCTGATGTACAACAGGTTGTTGCTACTGCTATCGGCGGTATGAATGTGACCGAAACCGTTGAAGGGCAAGAGCGTTACCCTGTTAACTTGCGTTATCCACAAGATTATCGTGACTCGCCAGAAGAGCTTAAGTTGCTACCGATCGTGACGCCAAATGGACAGCGCATCGCATTGGCCGATGTTGCTCATGTCTTTATTGAAGATGGCCCGCCGGGTATTAAAAGTGAAAATGCGCGTATTAATGGCTGGAGCTTAATCGACATTGAAGGCAGTGATATCGGCAGTTATGTTGAGCGTGCGCAACAAGCGCTGCATGAGCAACTCGAGCTACCAGCTGGTTACTCAATTACTTGGGCGGGGCAATATGAGTATATGGAGCGTGCTAAAGCTAAGCTTAGCTACGTATTGCCATTAACCTTGGCAATTATTGTGGTGCTGTTATACCTCAATTTTAGAAGCTTTACTGAGGTGGCAATGATCATGTTGACCTTACCGCTTGCGATGATAGGGGGTATTTGGTTGATGTACCTTGAAGGATTTAACTTCTCGGTAGCCGTTGGAGTCGGCTTTATAGCCTTAGCTGGGGTCGCTGTAGAAATTGGCGTGATCATGCTGGTTTATCTCAACCAAGCTTATCAAGATGCTAAAGCGCAATCAGCACAATTTACGGTTACAGAGCTGCGCCAAGCAATCATCAATGGTGCTGGCCTTCGGGTGAGACCTGTAATGATGACAGTTGCCACCATTATTATCGGTTTACTGCCGGTGCTTTATGGCACTGGAACGGGTAGTGAAGTGATGAGCCGAATAGCAGCACCTATGGTTGGCGGAATGCTCAGTGCCATTGTTTTAACGCTACTTGTGTTACCTGCGCTTTATTTTATTTGGCGTAAACGAGATCTATAAATTTTACAGTCAGTGTGTAACTTGTACGCTTTTACTTGCTACAAGTTACACATTTTATTTTTAAATTTATGATAATTAAAGCGTTTTTTACTGGTGTGATTTATGCAATGTTTTATTAAATTGATTTTGATAAGGAATGCACATGCAAGTTAAAACAATACAGCAAGTTTATGATTGGACCGTGTTATTTCATACCCAAATGGCGGCCAACTTCCATAATGTTAAAGACTTACTGGACGAGCACAATCAAATGCTGGTGGAGTATTATCTGCAATACGAGAAAAAATTGGCAGAAGATCTGGTTGGCTTTAAAGCCATTACAGAACTGAACACACTGGATACTTATTGCTACGAGTACTTTTCAGACAACCCAGATTTGATCACGTTTGATGATATTAGTACTGATCAAAAAATTGATGAAAAGGCCATTCAAGTATATTTAACGACACAGCATCAAAAGGTTATTGATTTATATGAATACCTTGTATCGCGTGCCGAAACTGCTGCAACGATTGAAAAGCTAGAGCGTTTACTAGAGCTTGAACATCAAGGTCTTAAGCAAATGATGCAAAGCTCAAACCGTCATATGGATATGTAATCGATTAATCTATTAATCCGCTTAATGAAAATCGAGTAAGAAGCCGACCTTTTTAAGGTATTTTTGCTCTTGCTGTAAATCCGCCAAAAGCAAAGTATGTTCTTTAAGCCACTTATTGTGAAACTTTAAGAACATACTATTTTGCTTGGCTGTGACCTCAAGTTCAAAACCTTGGTCAGTAATGCGCTTTTGATTTAGCAATACTGCTAAGCGCAAAATAACAATTAACTGCAATATTTCGTAATGCTGCATGGTATGCAGAGCTGGAAAATCTTCTAAACGGATCTTTTTTCGATAAAAGCGGATCATACAGCTAAGTAGTGTTTGTTGTTGCTGTGTGAAGCCCGGTAATTGACTGTTTGCTACGATATACGCACTGTGTTTATGTATTCCTGATGAATTAACCCCTAAGCCAATTTCATGCAGCTGTGCGGCCCAATCCAGTAAGTTGACATAGTCAGGGTCGGTAAGTTGCCATGCCCCTTTTACCTGTTCAAACAGCCACTTTGCAGTTGTCGATACACGATTAGCATGTTCTTTATCTATGGCATTACGCTCAGATAGGTTCGCTATAGTATTAGTGCGAATATCTTTATGGGCGAGCTTTTGCTGCATTTCATGAAGTAAACCTTCACGTAACGAGTAATCGCTGTATTGCATCGCGTCGATTTTAAACAGCCTAAATACCGCGATTAAAATAGCCAAACCACCACAAATACTCGCTTGTCGCTCAGGTGTAAGACCTTCAATTTGCAGCGCAGCTATTTGTTTAGCAGCAATAAACTGGGTTTTTAGTTCTAATAATCGCTCTAATGTGATCAGCTCTTGCTCGGCATCATTGGCATTAATCATGGCAAGGATAGATTTTATTGTGCCTGATGTTCCCACTACAGATTGCCAGCCAGCCGATAAGTAATTGGCAAAGATCACTTCGAGTTCTTGTTCAGCGCGAACCTCCGCTTTGGCAAAGCGCTTAGCTGTGATTTGTCCATCTGCAAAAAACTGCTTGGTATAGCTAACACAGCCCATGTTGCGACTAGCAAGGAGTTTGTGTTTAAAGTGTTTACCAATGATGAGCTCGGTACTGCCGCCACCGATATCAATAACTAAGCGGTTTTCATCGTGATGAATGTAATGGGCAACGCCTTGGTAAATTAAACGGGCTTCTTCTTGCCCTGAAATCACTTCAATCGGGTAAGGAAACACCTTACTTGCTTGAGTTAAGAATGAATGAATGTTTTTCGCGCGGCGTAATGTGTAAGTGGCAGCTACTTTGACATTCTCTAAAGGGAAGTCTTGTAAGGTAGTGGCAAATTGTTTGAGAATCGCCAGTGCGCGCTCGATAGCTTCTTGGCTTAAGTGATTTTTATCATCTAAACCATCAGCTAAATAAACGCGCTGCTTTTCTTTGTGTAAGATTTGCAAAGAGCCATCGACCTCTCTTGCCACCACTAAATGAAAACTGTTTGAGCCTAAGTCAACGGCAGCAATTGAGGGATAATCATTCATTATTATAGTTACTTTCCCATTTTTTAAGGTGGTCATAAATGGCAATTTGCGAACGAATTTTCTTACGATTGCCACGGCGTACATAGCTGTTTTTTTGTTCGCTATCGAT